>JBDSBN010000371.1:0-6656 GCA_039921585.1 Ginsengibacter sp.
CTTCATCCCAGTTTTGCACCTTTACAAAGGCATCCATTTCTGAATCTTTCTGGCCAATGGCAGATTGACTAAATCCCTGCATTGCCAGCAATAGTGTGTTGATCAATAATAAATAATTGCGCATAATATCTAGTTGCTATAAAGATTATCCAAACGGTTTTTATACTCCCGGTTCTCCAATTGTCCGGATACATTACCGGCAGCTTTTCCTTCATACACTCTATTGAGACCTACATAATAATCCCTCATTTCCGTGCAGCCATAAATCACCCCATCGGTATTGCGTACACGATCGAGCGATTTCAGGCAATCTTTTGTCAGATTCCAGGCCAGGTTTATGTCACCAACGATATTCACACCATTACAACTGGCATTGACCGATTGGCAGGCAGACATGATGCGCCTGCGTTCCGACTCCACCTTTCCGGCCCAAACCTGGAACTCCTTATGCAATACATCCAACCTGGAATGATAGGATTTTTCTCTTGAAACATGCAGATTCTTCGAATTGTTCAGCGAGGTTTCCAGCAATTCACGCTTTGCCTTAAACACATCCTCCACCATCTTTTCTGCATGTGCTTTCATTTTTTGGGTATCGCTTCTCAATTCAAATAATTTATTTTGAATGAAGGATTTTTCCCGGAAAAGCTGACTTTCCGCTTCCTTGATTTTATTTTCCAATTCGGTTACTTTTTTGGAATCCCTGTAATAGGGTTCATTTAGCGTCTTAATTCTTTCTTCAAGGGCTAATTTATCTGCTTCTTTTCCTTTAAATAAATACAATGTATTTTCTTCTTCTCTTATTTTTGCCTTTTGTACGGCCATCTGATCTTGCAGACGACTTATTTCATCTTTATAAACTGATATTTGTCTGTCAAATTTATTCTCAATGCTTTTGAGGTCATTCTCCAGTTTTTTAGTCAAATTTTTAATCTCTCCGGAAACCTTTTCCAACGCTTCATTCTTTTTCTGAATTTCATTCGCTCTTGATTCAGAAATCATCCCGGTATATTGAGCAACCATCCTTTCCTGAAAATGCGTCTCACTCAATCTTCGAACGAGGTCTGATCCATAATTGCCAGCCCGCGCCGTGCCGCTTTCCTTAATATGACTCTCATATCTTTTACTGAGCGTTACTATTTCCGCCCGCAAATCAGGAAGCTTCTCCTCTTTATTATTTATTTCCCTTTTCGTCCTATCTATTTCACGCTGTTTATTATCTCCGGCATTTTTTATCGCATCCCGGTAAGGTTGCAGAAACTTATCCTTGTACTCCTCATATTTTTCCATTGCTCTCTTCACATCCACTTTAAACCAGTGATTAACCACACAAATGGGTGGCGGACCTCCCGCACTACAAGTACCCGGATTATATTCTTCCCAGCCTTCCCGTGCTGTTTTTAACCTGTTTTTCCAGGATTGATTCTCCTGAATGTGACGCAACATACTTTGCAACTTATCTTCGGCTGCTTTAATATCAGCCAGCATTTCACTTTCCAAACTGATCAGGCGTCGCTTCAAATTTTTAATATCACTTTCTAAATCCAGGATCTGCCTTGCTTTTGATTCAATGGAAGTCACTATCCCGGCGCCGGTTGTTTGCGCCAGAAGCTTAGAAGATCCAAAAAGACAAATGCTCATCACTAACAGTTGCCCTAATAAAATGCTTTTTTTCATGAGGATCCATTTAAAATTTTACATGCTGATTGGAGCATTTCCCTTTTTCTACTTTAAATTTTCGTTCGATCACTTTTCTATCTATTACCGCTTTATATTTATACTCACCAGGTTTTAATCGTAATGTAATCGTCGCCTCCAAACCACAATAGTCATCTTTCTTACCATCAGAATAATATTTTGACAACGAACCCACTTCCTTACCGTCCAAATAAATCTTTACTGAACCATTGACATTGCTGTTTTCTAATAGATAAAAAACAACGCTTCCTTCATTCTCAGAATTTTCATTTAGCGGATAAAATGCTTTTTTTACCAATGGATAATTATCTATGATCAGGTCCGGGAAAAACGGATTGTACAGATCATTTTGATTATAAAATAAGGTAGTATTATACTTTTGCAAATCAGGCGGAATATTAAAAAACCTGATTTTCCGAACATTATCAGGGATATTTTCAAAGGTATAAAAGGCCTTATAGGTAGTAGAAGAATACACTTTGGTATTTTTCATATTTGGATCCCTGGGCCTGTAAATTTCCCCTGTTTCCAGATCAACGATTTCCAGTTGGGGATTAAAAACTTCACTCTGATAAGATCGGGGTTTAAACAAAAAACAGAAGGTCAATTGCTGATTACTTCGCTCCACATAAGTCAATTTCAGAGAAGACCAAATCTTGTTGTTAGTTGGTGAATACTTTTTATCGTACAAGATGTCCGTTTGAAATATTTGCGACTTTGATTTGGATTTGGATGGCTTTTTCGATGCATCCGTTAGATCCGCTAATCGTTTTGGCTCCAGATCTTTATGGAACAATATTTTATGAAGTATCCGGTTATTGGCCACATATGGAACTCCTTTGCGGTACACCATCAAACCCGCTACTATACTATGTTTATCAAAGATCAGATGCCCGGGCACGGGGCGTATCTTATCCACTATTTCAACTTTACTAAAATGAAATTCATCCGGATTATTAGCGGGTCGTTTTTCGTCATTTCTTGAAGGAACAAGCGCTTGCGCGGCAATGTATTTATTCTGATCCTTATGAAAAACAAAACAATCCTGGTTATAAGATGGAAAAAAATGAGAGGTGGAAAAATGAATTGGATCCATAAATCGTTCATCCATTTCAGTCGTTTGCAGCAGGATCAGCCCATTGGCTTCATCCGCCACTATATAATCTTCTATGACTTTCCTGGCAGGGTCATCATGCGACTGATAGAGGACCGAACGCTTATTTTGTACCAGGGACAGATCCGTCAAAATTAAATTTCTGGCTACGCGGATTCCCTGCCCTTTCGTTCCATCTGCCTCAATAATCACGATAATAGGAAGATACCTCAACAGGTATTGAGTTTTTACCTCCTCTTTAAAACTCAATGAATGAATATCAATAACAGGTTCCGAAGTTTGGGCCACAGCCTGAAAGGAACATAAAAGTATAAACCAACAAAGATATTTTCTCATGCAGTAGAATAATCAGTTAATAATAATCTAATGCTAATTTAAATTATTTATTTAAATCTTTGGCTATTAAATTATTGGATTATTGGAATTAATAAATTATTGAATTACGATTTAAAGGGAGCCAAACTATAAACTCAATACAGGGGTCACTGCTCCTTTGCACCGGAATAAATTCCGGTGTTACAAAATGGATCGTGCCTATGGCACTTGTGGGCGCAATCGACTTTGGTATTAACGAGAGTTTTTACTATAATTATTGTATTATTTTATTATTACAATATTATTCTTGAAGCAATACAAAACGCAACAAATAGAACGAAAATGTTGGAAAAATCAAGGTGAAGCCTGTTACGCTTTCCATTCGCGATTTTCCCGTCGCATTGAATGGGTAAGTTAAAAGCAGCCGACTGAAATTCATGATGCTTAGACCTGAAAGGGCGTGATACCATAACGATGGGTGCAGCCCATCGTAGATCTGGAGTTCGGAATTTGAAGTTTGAAATTTGGAGCAGCCCTGAAATAGCATGATATCATAAAAGTAGGTGCAGCCCATCGCCGATCGGATACTGCATACCGTATGGTTCAGACCGCCAAAGCTTTCGCCCGGCTTTATCATTACGCTCCATCGCTTGCACCGGAATGAATTCCGGTGTTACAAAATGAATCGTGCCTATGGCACTCGTGGCCGCAATCGACTTTTGTATTAATGAGGGTTATTATTATTTTATTATTTAGAAAACAATACCAAATACTCCTCTTCTACCTTTAACTTCTATCATTAAATCGTAAACCCGAGTCATTGGAGACTTGCTTCTCCTCTTTAGGGGGGGGAAATTCAACTTCCGCAGGACTATTCAACGTCCGCAGCCCATTCAACGGCGAAGCCTTTTTAACGGGGTCCAGCCTTATCAACTTGCACAGCCTCCTACATTTACATTCCATGATTATTCCGTTCAGGACCTGGAAACTTTCTGGTTAGCCCAGGTTAAGATTCCTTAACAAATAATTTCTTCTATCGAATAGGAACCATTAATAATTGTGAAACTTAGGTATCTTTAAAAACGCAGATAATAATAAAATCCCAAAGTAGTTTTTTCCGATAATTTAATATATCTTCAAATCTGTATGTCAGTATATCAGGAAAAGTCAAAACAAAACCTTACGGCTGCAGATTTACTTTTAAGGAATAGTTTATATCCACCAAGTATTCATTGTTCATATTATTCCTGCATTCAGTTAATATTTCATATACTGTTTAATAAACTACATTTGAATGAAGAAAGTTTTAGAGCGGACGTAAGAAATCACAGAACAGGTTCACATATTTGGGCATCAAAATTGATAGAATCAGAAATATACAAAATAGACAAGAGTGATTATAAATGGTTTCAAAAATCATTCCCTGAAATAAAGAAATTAAGAGAGAACGCAGATTACTCACCGCTTCCAATGAACCAGGGGGATGGACACGATGCCATTAGACGTGCAGAATCAATCAATAATTTAATGATTAGATTATTTAAATAATTATTTATGAATCCGGAAAATTATATAAACAACAAATTATCAGCTCTCGCTGATTCGTTTCCAAATGTAAAAATAAAATATGCTTATAATTCAAAAATCGAAACGCATATCGTTGAACTTACACCGGAAAGAGAATATTATTTCAATGAAAAATTAGATGATGCCTGGATTCCCATTTCAAGGGAATTTAAAATGCTTTTTGAATTTGAGGATATTTCTTTTATTTCCTCTGATTCAATTTTAAAAATTGCCACACCGGAAAAGGAATGGAATTCAGAAGTTGGGATTCTTGATCTTGAATATTATAATCAAATAATAGAGAAATTAACCAATACAGGTATTAACATCGATTTTCCAACAGTTTTCAGTCGGGGTATCATATTACCTGATTTTTTCTCTCAAAAAAATTACACAATAAATGGAATTTTCAGTTTTAAACAAGGAGATTCCCAAAGCATTACAACAAGAGGCCATGCAACAGAATTTGATGGAGATTTTATTGATCCTCTACACGAATACTCAACTGCAGCATAATCATTGAAAATCCAAAAGGATCTGGTTACAAAATTCAGAACATAATACTTTTAGAATCCACCTTTCAAAGAAAACCTGATATCAATTTTGATGGCACTCCATTTGAAAATCAAATAGACATTCAAAAAGAAAGTTATGATATCGAGAATGACGAAAATAAATTTGGGGTGAACCTGACTATCATTTTTGATGCTCATCAGGATGGCGAAATTTCTTTTCAAATAAAAGTGAAGATGGCCGGGATTTTTGAAAAACAAGGAGAGACCGCCCTTCCAATAGAAAGTTTCAAAGAAATTAATGCTCCCGCGATTATATATCCTTTTGTTAGAGAGCATGTTGCGTCTTTGACTTTGAAGGCTGGTATTGGAAATGTACTTTTGCCATCAGTAAATTTTAAAATTTAATAGCTGAAGGTGATTTGGGAAAATAGCCAACCTTACCAAAGACTGCTTTAATTAGAGAGCCCTGCCATAGACATAGCACTTGAATGATTCCGGAATAATCTTTTACAAATCAAAACTAAACGGTTGCACAGCTTTAAATTAAACAAAGTTTAAATTTAAGAGTTAGAGTTTGAGCAGGCTGAGTCTGATGGACGATTCAACGGCACAGCCTGTTCAACAGCCGCAGGCCCATTCCCTTTTTGCGGCCTGAACGATTAAGCTCCAGACATTAAATTCCGGTGTTACAAAATGGATCGTGCCTCTGGCACTTGTGGGCGCAATCGACTTTTGTATTAACGAGAGTTTTTACTATAATTATTTTATTACTTTATTATTACACTATTATTCTTGAAGCAATACAATCCGCAAACAAATAGAACGAAAAAGTTGAAAAATCAAGGTGAAACCTGTTACGCTTTCCATTCGCAATAATCCCGTCGCATTAAATACTAAAGTTAAAGACAGCCGGCTAAAAGTGCATGATGCTTAGCCCTGAAAGGGCGTGATACCATAACGATGGGTGCAGCCCATCGCAGATCTGGATACAGATTACCGAATAGTAGTTCAGACCGCCAAAACACAAGGCTTGAGCCTGCCAGCTAAGGACCTTCAATACTTTGAAATTCCTATCGGCATACACTCCTTTTCACCGGAATGAATTCCGGTGTTACAAAATGAATCGTGCCTATGGCACTCGTGGCCGCAATCGACTTTAGTATTAACGAGGGATATTATTAGGAGGGTGTGAAAAAAAGCACGATAACGTAAAAAAAGAACCGATGGTTTTTAACAAAAATGTAGGAGGATGAACTTATTTGGCAGTGCTTTGAAAAAGCGATTGACCCAAATAAGCAAGACCTATTGTAATTAGACCTATAAGGTTTCAAAAACCTTATAGGTCTACTATAAGTGCGGACCTGACTGCTTTTGCACCGGAATGAATTCCGGTGTTACAAAATGAATCGTGCCTATGGCACTCGTGGCCGCAATCGACTTTTGTATTA
>JBDSBN010000372.1:0-5414 GCA_039921585.1 Ginsengibacter sp.
GATAGCCATTATTGGGGAACCTGGTGGGGCGGACAGGATTTTGAAATTTTTGAATCAAAAACCGGTCGGTTTATCAGTGAATATGGAATGCAGGCGATGCCCAATTATTCTACCATACTTGCGATCACCGAACCTCAGGACAGGTATTTATTTTCAAAAGTTTTAAAAGATCATCAAAAAGCAGGAAACGGGTACCAAAAACTGGAAGGGTATTTAAAAGGATATATGATTGATTCTGCAAAAATTAATCAACTTTCTGTAGAGGATTATGTGTATCTCACCCAATGTGTGCAATATTATGGCTTCAAAAACATGATTCTGATTCACCGGAGTAAAGAACCTTATAATATGGGAACGCTTCTCTGGCAATTAAACGACTGCTGGCCTGTGGCAAGCTGGAGCATCACCGATTACTATAACCGCAGTCCTAAAGCGGCATGGTACGCCGTAAAAGAAGCCTATCGTGATGATGTCCGTCCGGAAAGAGATACTATCCGCCCGAAAGACCTGAAACTTTCTGATCCAAAAATTACCTGGAAAATTGATGGAAATACCATCACTCTTAAATCTGTTTCATTTGCAAAATATGTTTTTGTGGACATTCCGGGGTATAAGGGAAAATTGAGCGATAATTATTTTGATCTTTTTCCCGGTGTTGAAAAAAAGATTACAATTGAATCCAATGAGCCCTGGAAACGGACAATCAAAATAAAATCATTGTTTGATGTGATAGGAGAGTAACAGACTTTTTTCATTAAAAAACGCATGAAAAAACCGGCATGAAAATATTATTTCACATGCCGGTTTTTTTAATGATTTTCTGGTAAAAATTACTTTGCCAGACTTTGTATAATATCGTATTTCGTCACAATGTGGTAATCACCCATTTCATCCTGACTTAACACAGCGCCATTGTTTTTTGAAATGAGCGCACTTAATTTTTCTACCGGAATATCAAACGGCACAATAGGATAAGCATTTTCCATCACGGATTCGATGCTTTGATCCTTAATTTCCGGATTATTTAAGATTTGTTTAAATAGTCCGCCTTCACTTAATGAGCCTATAATTCCATCTCCATTTAATACAGGCAAATTTTCAATGTCATATTTTTTCATCAAATCAATTGCTTCAGCAACTGTCTGATCCGGTTTTACTGTTACCAATTTAGTTGTACCCCGGCCACTCACCAGATCTTTAAACGTTTTTACATCCAAAAATCCTCTTTCCATCATCCATTGATCATTATATACTTTTCCTACATAACGACTGCCATGATCATGAAATATGCAGACAACTACATCGCCTTCTTTTAATTGGTTTTTCAATTGCATAACACCTTGCAGACAACTTCCGGCACTATAACCAATAAATATCCCCTCTTCTTTTGCTATTCGACGGGCCATCACTGCACCATCTTTATCCGTTACCTTCTCAAATTGATCGATGTATTGCATATCATAATTCTCCGGAACAAAATCTTCCCCAAATCCTTCACTGATATATGGATATACTTCTGAATCATCCAGCTCTCCTGTTTCAAAATATTTTTTTAATAAAGATCCATAGCTGTCGATTGCCCAAACCTTAATATCCGGATTTTTTTCCTTCAGGTATTTACCTGTCCCTACGATTGTTCCGCCAGTGCCGGTAGCCACTACAAGATGAGTCACCTTTCCTTCGGTTTGCTCCCAAATTTCAGGACCGGTTTGCTCGTAATGCGCCAGGCGATTAGCCAGGTTGTCGTATTGGTTTACATACCATGAATTAGGTACTTCTTCAGATAATCTCTTAGAAACAGAATAGTAGGATCGCGGGTCAGTTGGTTCTACGTTGGTAGGGCAAACAATCACTTCAGCACCAAGCGCTTTTAATATATCCGCTTTCTCCTTTGATTGCTTATCAGTAGTGGTAAAAATGCATTTATATCCCTTGATACAGGCGGCTATCGCTAAACCCATTCCTGTATTACCGGATGTGCCCTCAATGATCGTTCCACCGGGTTTAATTTTCCCTTCCTGCTCCGCTACTTCCAGCATTTTTAAAGCCATCCTGTCTTTGATAGAATTACCCGGATTAAAATACTCCACTTTTGCCAAAACGGTACACGGCAAATCTTTCGTAATCTTATTGAGTTGAATCATTGGGGTATTCCCAATTGTTTCTAATATATTTTTATACCACATAAATCTTGTTTTTTTTGCTAAGGTAAATAATAGTTAGGAGTTAGATATTTTGATATCCATGCTTGCAAGTAATCTCCATTTAATCTTTGCATGATCAATGTCGAACGGAATCCAGTAAACGTTCAACCAGGCTACTTTCTATTATTTTTACTTATTTTTTCCTTTTGGGGTTGTAATAATTCAATCGCTTTTTTAACGACATCATCATGAGCGTTATTTACTTCAAAAAATCCTTCTTTACGCCATATCTGGCGCGCCATTAAAGATTTAATTTGTCTGGAAATCTGTGATTTTTCCGTTGGATTTGTTAGCGACAATTGAATGGAGTCTCTTTTAGCCATAGTAATTAAACGACTAAATGTTGAATCATCAACCTTGTAACTTTTATTGAATTCTGCGGGATTTTTAAACGCATCGAACTGCTTTTTATTCTGCAGATAATTTCGATATACAAATTCATTTAACATTCCGGACATCAGGATTTTCATCACATTTTTATCGAAAATAAGGGTATCATAAGGAACAAATACATATGGTGTAATTCCTTCTCCGGCATACAATATCTTACCCTTTCCTGTGACATATTCTTTCATTTCAGAATGCTTAATGGAATCAGAAGAAGTCATTTCACCATTGGTAAACCGGTTTATTAAGTCTTTGCTATAAGCATCGCGACCTTTGTTGTAGGATTTTTGAATTCCTCTTCCAAGTGGTGTAAAATATCTGGCAACTGTAAGTCGCAATCCGGATCCATCACTTAATTCGTATTGCTCCTGAACAAGGCCTTTTCCGAAGGTGCGTCTTCCAACAATGATAGCCCGGTCGTAATCTTGTAGTGCCCCAATAATTACTTCACTGGCAGATGCTGTTCCTTCATTTGCAAGAACGATTAATTGACCTTTTTCAAAAATTCCTTCTTTGTCACAGAAATATTCTCTCCTTGGAGAATTGACACATTCGGTATATGTGATGAGCTTATTCCCATCCAAAAATTCATCTGCAATATTCGTTGCTTCCGTTAAAATCCCACCGCCATTATCCCGCAAATCAAAAATGAGACTCGTCATACCTTTCGCCTGAAGTTTTTCCATTCCCTGCATAAACTCCCGATAGGTGGTTTCGGAAAATTTATTCAGACGGATATAACCAATTGTGTCATTGACCATGTATGCCGCATCCAGACTAAAGAGTGGAATCGCTCCCCGCGTAATGGTGATTGATTGTAATTCATTGTTTCTTAAAATCGAAATTGTCACCTTCGCACCTCTTGGGCCTCTTAAGAGTTTTTTCAACGTTTCAGCAGACGTACTATTCCCTGCGATCAGGGAATCTCCCACCTTAATAATCTTATCACCTGTAAGCAAACCTGCTTTTTCAGACGGGCCTTCAGGCAATACATTTAAAACATTAGTGGTATCATTAATAATGTTAAATTCTACTCCAATACCGTAAAACACCCCCTGCAAATCTTCATTTGCTTCTTTTAATTCCTGTACAGGTAAATAAATGGAGTGTGGATCAAGCCCCTGTAAAATGGCCTGTATGGCCAGATTGCCCAGAGAATCCAGATTTTCATTGTCGACATATTTTCTTTGAATTAAATCCAACACCTCCTGCACAGGCTTCTGTCTTTCAACAAAGAAAATCCCCTTATTGGGCATATTTCCTTTGATCCGGTAACCTATAAACATTCCCGCTACCATACAAAGACTTAAAATTAATGGCAGCCAGACCTGTAATCTTTTATTACGCATACTCTTTTATTGTCTATTTTTATTTTTTTTTAGAACCGCAAATTTCATTAATAAACATGACATTATGATACCAAATATAAAATTGATTGCAGATAGTGGCTCCACAAAAACAGAATGGTGTCTTTTGAAGGACAAAAAGCCCTTCATTTTTAATTCACAGGGCATGAGTCCGTATTTTTTAGATGATGAAGGTTTAACTAAAATAATCAAGGAGGAGGTACTTCCAAATTTAAAGGGAAACAATGTTCATGAGATATACTTTTACGGTACAGGTTGTAAAGATTCTGCTAATAAACAGCGGATTAAAAAAGCATTTAAAAAACTATTTAAGGAGGCGGACATTTTCGTAGAAAATGATCTTTTCGGTGCTGCCCGATCATTATGTGGTTCAGAAAAGGGAATTGCCTGTATTTTGGGAACAGGATCTAATTCCTGTTATTTTAACGGAAAAAAAATCATGAAGAACAGTCCGGGTTTGGGGTATGTACTTGGAGATGAGGGGAGTGGTGCAATTCTCGGGAAAAAAGTTATTCAGCATTATCTGTACGATATTTTTGAAGAGGATATGCGCGTCCGGTTCGAAGAAAAATTCAATACCACCGCAGCCCAAATTTTAAACTCCGTATATCACCAGCCACTTCCAAATAAATATCTGGCTACATTCACACAATTTCTGGTAGAGAACCGCGGACATTATATGATTGAAAATATTATTGAGGATGGATTAAATGAATTTTTTTATACTCATATAATCCGGTATCCGGAAAGCAAAACACAGCCCATTCATTTTACCGGCGGCGTCGCATTTGGATTTAAAGAAGTTATTGAAAATTTATGTCTTGGATATGATCTGGAATTAGGCAAAATTACCAGAACGCCTATGGAAGGATTGATTCAATTTCATTTATCATGCAATTAATCACCCTTTTCAACTTAGCCTTGCAGAAATAAACCCATTCGTTTTACTCAAATTACAACTATCGAATATCTCCTTATTCCATCACCATTGTCACATGCGCCAGGCGCCCGTTTTTGGTCATTCCTTGAAGAACAACGTTAAAAGATTGGCTTACATCATTATTATAAAACGTAAGTAACACCTGATTTTTTCCGGGAGCAGTTCTAACTTCCGGATTCCAATATAAGGTTGTTCTAAGGTCCCTCTTTCCATAATCTTCTGTGAATGTGGAATAATCAGGAGAGTAAAACTGGCGAATACTTGTATACCCTGTAATCGTATTTTTTGACAATCCTTTTCCTGAGGTTTGTTGCACATCGTTACCTCTTCTTGTATATATTGCAATCGCACCATTTCCGCCGCCGGTTGCTCCCAAAAACGGAGGCCTGATTACTTTTATATACGCAACATCAGTCACTGAAATTCCTGAAATCATATCTGCATTTACAGGCATTTCATCCAGATAAATACCTGGTGAACCACCACGCCATGTTAAGGAAGGAGGGTTACTGGAAG
>JBDSBN010000373.1:0-28831 GCA_039921585.1 Ginsengibacter sp.
TTTATTCACTCCATTTACGGACGGGTAAACGGCTCCTGTAAATGTTCCTGTTCTGTTTGTTTTTTCCCGATTAATATATTCCCCACTTAAGGTTAGGTATCCTTTTCCTATATTAAACCCATAACCTAATGAAGCATGAAATGTATTTCCATCTGTCACGCTTACATCCGGATCGTCATTCTTTCCCAACAATTTATACAGCGCATAATTTTTAGGATATTTTGAGATATACATACCATAACTGGAACTAGCTTCCAATAAACCGGTTTCTTTTTTTAATATAATATTGATGACACCTGCAATTGCATCAGATCCGTATTGAGCAGATGCACCATCTCTTAATATCTCAATTCTTTCAATAGAAGTGGCCGGAATTACACTCAGATCCGTACTTACCTGTCCGCGGTTAACCGTTCCATTCACATTGACCAGGGCAGATTGATGCTGCCTTTTTCCATTTATAAGCACCAAAACCTGGTCGGTTCCTAAACCTCGTAATTGAGCAGGATCCAAATGATCGGTTCCGTCGGCTACCGTCTGTTTGGAGGATTGAAAAGAGGGTGCAATAAAATTTAAAATTTGATTCAGATCTACCTGCCCTAAATCGCTGATCATTTCGGAAACTGAAATCACATCCACCGGAACAGGAGAAGATAATTTCGTACGACCGCCTCCCCGGCTTCCAACAACCACAATTTCTTTATCCGAAACACCGGCAGATAAAGTGGCATTTACTGTTATTGTTTCATTCGGTTTTACGGTCGCTTTTATGATTTGTGTCTGATACCCTACATACGAGATACTTAGATTATATGCACCGGCCGAAACAGTGAAGGAGTATTCACCATTATTATTGGTGGTGGTTCCCACATTGCTGCCGTCCACAATGATGGAAGCATTAATTAATGGGCCTGAATTACTTGAAACAACACCCTTAATTGTACCCTTCTGTGCGGTCGCAGAAAATGCGAAAACAAAGAGAATTAAACCTGTGGTAATCTCTTTTGATAGCCGATTTAAATTAAGCATAATAGTGGGGTTTTTGTTTAACATAAAGTTAACGTATTTGAATTAAAAAGATACAAATCATTTTCCACGAGAATTGTTCTTAATAGTATGCAGTAGGCAGGATTTTCAGTTTTAAGGATTCAGGACCAACTTTATTATCTGTGAACCGACAAGTGGGCATATCCTTTAATTGAAAACTTTTGAAGGGCAAACTTGGATAGGATTAAAAGAAGTTGCACTGGCAGATCAGGAGAGTTTTTGCGGAAAATATCCCAGGCTGCTGACCTACCTTTGGAGCCATGAGTTTTCAGCAATTGAGCTATACGGAATAGACAAATCCCATTAATCATATAACGCCCTTAGAAAGAAAAAGTGGCAAGAAGAACCTATTAGCGAATGGCTCTATAAATCTTATTCACTCAGTAAAAAAGTACATTCAGAAATTACCGTACCGGATCAAACATCCAGCTATCGATATAGTTTTGATCATCTTGCGCATATAAATATTTCGAACGGACCTGACGAAAAGATGAACTGATTTGTAAGAATAAAAAACATGATCTTCCCTTACAAATCAGTTCATCTTTTCAAAATGAAATTCAAGACGCTTATCTTTTTTAAAATAATCCAGGACTAATACCTGGCCCTGCTTCGCAGGCAAAACAGCTGAAATAGTTGCCTCGGAATTATTGAATAATTTATCAGTAGTTAATTTTCCTTCATAATAACTTATTGAATTAAAAGTTATTCCTTTATAATTCTTATCTTTTTGGTAATTAGTATACCCAATGGTGAAAGAAGTTTTGTCAAAATTTTCCACGGTATAGGCATAATCAAATTTTTGCTCCTGCTTCATAATAATTCCTTTTGTCTGATTACTCATGAGTCCCCCTCCACCATCCAAATTTACCGGATTTGACTGCTTTGGAAATATTCTGGCCTCTTTTAAATCCATGGCTTTATTAAAATGCAGTAACATAAGATCTGTAGTATGTGTTTTCAATCCGGATGTCTTAAATCCCTCACCAATCAAAAATAAATCACCGTTATCTGTTTGTGTTATATCGTGAATAAATAAAAAACCAAAATCGTCTATTTTACCTTTATCGCTGACAACAAAATATTTTTCAAGTCCCTCCTTCCATGAAAATTGTTTCTCTTTAATTAATTGACCATTTTCATCAATTTCAGATAAAGCAAAACCCATGGATTTATCTTTTACGATTGCCGCATCTGCGGAATAATATTCACTGTACACAACGCCTTTACTGTTACCGACGTCGGTAATTTTTGAAGGAAAGAGTTTATATTTTGAGTTGTAAGTTGAATTTTCAAATAAGAGTTTTCCTGTTTCAATATCCAACGCAATTATGCTTGATTCAGGATTTTTGTCAAAAATGCCGTTAAATTTAATAACATGAAATAATATCTTATTATTTATAGTTCCTAAAAAGAAGGCGCCGGACATCTTAAACTTTCCTGTTGGTTTATATGACCATTGTTTTTTACTCTTGCCTGAATAATAGGTTAGATTAAAACTACGCCCTGATTTTTCTAATACTTTTGATATAAAACCTTCCCCTTTAATTGGATAAATCTCTCCATATAAACTCTGCTTAAGTTGATCCTCAGTTCTAGGTCCTTTTCCCATCTTCTCTACTTCAAACCATCCTTCTAATTCATTTATATAAGAATGTTTTAGTTTCCCATCTGAGCTAAAAATTTTATATTCAAGCTTGTCACTCATTTCATTATGCAAAACGAATGCAAGTTCAGAGCCATTAAAAGCAGAATTAAGTATTGTAATATTTTTTGAATCCTGGAATTTAATATCTTTTATTTTCTTTAAATTATTATCGGAAATACTTAGAATAAATTCATTATTCTTCTTGTCAATTTTATCACTCACATAAAAGAAATAATATCCTTTTACCTGCGCATCTTCTTTAATAACCCCAGCATTTCGAAGGGTAATATCGTAAACATTTTCAATGGAACCTTTTTGGGAATAAGAGCATAACGCCAACAAAACAAGGATTCCGACCGCACAGATTTTTTTCATTTGTGAATTTTTAAGATGATTTATTTTGCATTTTTATTCGCCGTGTCCATTTCATTTGAAAACCCTTCATAGCCTTCCATTTGAGCCTCATAATGTTTGCAAAAATGATGGTTCAGATTTGCCAATTCATCTAATTTCAACCGATCAAACATTCGAAGCAGCAGGTTGTAATCCTCTGAAAAATGATTGCTTTCCTTTTCCATCGTTTTGGCTATTTGATGAATTTTCTGGTTGTCGTAAATTTTATTCAAAACACGAATAACAGAGATTACTGCCATGGGAGTATTTTCCCCCTTTTGTAACATGACCAGGCTATAATATAAATTGCGTGTCAGGTTTTCGTCCCGGTAATCCTGAACAAGCATTTCAACAAGAAAATCTTTTTTTAATTGCTTAAAATAGGATTCATTTTCTAAAAATTTTTGACCATTATTCAATGTTGAGATAGAATCTTTTAGTAAATCTATTCTCATCTCACAATCAGGATGTGTTTTCAAAGAATCTTGATCATTTCTCTCCTTTAAAGAAAGATCTGAATTCACCTGATCAAATAAGAGAGATTCATTTTTTATCCACCTTTTTTTAAAAGGGTAATCCTTGAAATCAAAAGACTGCTCCAGGTTTAATGGGTTGAATAGCATAGAATCATCCACTTTCTCTAACATCTGCAAACAGGTTTTTATCGCATTTAAATCATAGCCTGTTTTCTTCATAAATTCAAATGCTTTTCTGTCTGCTTCGGCTTCAAATTCACGGCTATGTCTCCTGTTGCCAAAAGTTATTTTCTTTACCAGGCTATCCAATTGTTCATTCACACGGTATTCCTTTTTGGATAGCCTTCTTATCTCTTTTTTATATTCATCGCTATTAATTCTTTCAATATTCTTTTTAATAGCATTATTCCCGTGGTCCAGATAGTAATGAGCGAGTTCGTGACAAAGTACAAATACCAACTCAGCTTCATTATCCAAAAAAGTCATGAGACCTGCATTAATGACAATGGTTCCTTCACCCATGCTATATGCATTTGGCCATCTGTCGCGGGAAAAAACCATGCGTATTTTTATTCCTTTCAATTCCTTATTTGCATCAACAATCCTTTTAAGAATTGCGTTCAGATAATTAAACGGCTCAGAAGAAGTAACTATTCTACTGCTTTGCAAAAGAGTTTCAACTTCCTTAAACCTGTCATCATATACTCTTATAAAGTCCCTTTTGTATTCGTTTGCAAGATTATTAATAAGTATTTTTTGTTGCTGAGAAGCCTCTTCCACATATTTCTTTTTAAGAACAGGATCATCCTTTTGAAAATTATAAACCGGCGTTACCTGCGCTATGGCGAATGTGTTGGACAGAAATAAAAAGAGTAATACAAAGGCTTTTATCACGGAGTTAATTCTTGGTATTTTTTAAGCAGATATGAAGATATAGAGAAAAACGAAAAACTTCTAAGTTTTTTATTAATTGTTATTTTCAATTAAAACCACCTGTTCTATACGTCCTTATTTTAAGGAAATTTCTCATTCCAATGAACAGAGGAACTTCGGTTAAAAATTACTGAACTCCCAGAAAAGTACCCTCTTTCTCTTCATTAGCAGGCGACACTATTTGTTTCCCAAATGAACCTATCAAAGTAAATCTTTTATTTAACTGATATATAAATCTGTAGTTCATTGATGTTGCTATTTCTATGGAAATTATTGAACGCTTGCTTAAAACGTCAATGTTCATTCAAAAAAAACCATAACATTTTCTCAAAATGTATTCTTCTTTTTCATCGTAAATTGCATACCCTATGCCTTTTCAATTAAACTCATTATATAAACCCGCCGGAGATCAGCCGCAGGCTATTGCAGAATTAACCAAAGGGATTCTGGAGGGTGAAAAATATCAAACCCTTTTGGGTGTAACGGGGAGTGGTAAAACGTTTACCATGGCCAATGTTATTCAAAATGTTCAAAGACCAACCCTTGTTCTTACGCATAATAAAACCCTTGTGGCTCAATTGTATGGTGAGTTTCGCCAGTTTTTTCCGGACAATTCGGTTGGATATTTTGTTTCTTATTATGATTATTATCAGCCGGAAGCTTATATGCCGGTGAGTGATACTTATATTGAAAAGGATTTAAGTATTAATGAAGAATTGGATAAGCTGCGGTTGGCCGCCACGTCGCAATTACTTACCGGGCGCCGGGATATTATTGTAGTGGCGAGTGTGAGTTGTATTTATGGTATTGGAAACCCGAAAGATTTTGCGGAAGGGGTAGTGCGCATCCAGGAGGGACAAACAATCAGCCGGCAGGGTTTCTTACATTCCCTGGTGAATGGATTGTACTCACGTACGCAAGGTGATTTTGCACGCGGAACCTTTCGTGTAAAAGGGGACACGGTGGACATTAACCTGCCTTATGCGGATAATGGTTTGCGTGTTACATTTTTTGGAGATGAAATAGAAACGATCGAAACCCTGGAGTTAAGCACTGGAAAGAGGATAGCCCGCGTTCCGGATTCAGCAATATTCCCGGCAAATTTATATATCGCTCCAAAAGACAGGCTTCAGCAAATTTTGTACAATATACAGGATGAGGCTGCCCGGCAAACAGAATATTTTAAAGAAATTGGCAGATATATAGAAGCCCAAAGAATTTCAGAAAGAGTGAATTACGATGTGGAAATGATTCGTGAACTTGGTTATTGTAATGGAGTTGAAAATTATTCCAGGTTTTTTGACAGACGCGAACCGGGCACAAGACCCTTTTGTTTGTTAGATTATTTCCCGGAAGATTTTTTATGCATTATTGATGAGAGTCATCAAACCATTCCGCAGGTGAGCGGTATGTACGGAGGTGACCGGTCCCGAAAACTGGTCTTGGTGGATTATGGATTTCGGTTGCCGTCGGCATTGGATAACCGGCCGCTGAATTTTCATGAGTTTGAAAGCCTGTTAAATCAAACAGTTTATGTAAGCGCCACACCCGGTGATTATGAATTGGAGAAATCCGGAGGGGTAGTTGTAGAACAGGTAGTTCGTCCAACCGGTTTGCTGGATCCGCCAATTGAAGTAAGACCATCTGTCAATCAAATCGATGATCTGCTGGATGAAATTGATAAGAGGGTTACAAAAGGAGACCGGGTATTAGTCACTACTCTGACGAAAAGAATGGCAGAGGAAATGGATAAATACCTTCACCGGATAAATATCAAATCCAAATATATTCATAGTGAAATTCACACGCTCGACCGGATAGAAATATTACGGGAACTGCGTTTGGGTGAAATTGACGTGTTGGTAGGAGTTAACCTTTTAAGAGAAGGTCTGGATCTTCCGGAAGTCTCGTTGGTAGCTATTTTAGATGCAGATAAAGAAGGGTTTTTAAGGAACGAACGCTCCTTGACACAAACAGCAGGTAGGGCTGCCCGTAATGTGGATGGATTGGTTATTTTCTATGCAGATACCATTACGGAAAGCATGCAAAAAACCATTGATGAAACTTCCCGTAGGAGAGAAAGGCAGATCCAATATAATATTGAAAACAATATCACTCCTACGACGGTATCTAAATCCATCGAACAAATTATGGGACAAACATCCGTACTGGATATTAAAGGAACAACGGAGTCCCCTTATGCTGTAGAAAATGCTCCCTCCACTCTGGCTGCAGAAGATCAGGTAGAATATAAAACAATTCCTCAATTAGAAAAAGCCATCAGGCAAATTAAGCGAATGATGGAAAAAGCCGCAAAAGATATGGACTTCATGGAAGCGGCAAGACTAAGAGATGAGATGTTCCGGATGCAAGGGGAATTGGAAGGAATGAAATAGGAGTTACATTCTTGAGGTCTTATCGTTTCTATACTTTGCCTATCCATACGGCAAGTCGTTTCTGGAAGATTGTTTCCATATCAATATTATGGCGCCAACAATCGTCCGACAGATCTTTTCAATGCAATGAATAAAATGGGCTACCAATTTAAAATCGAAAACAAAATAGGCAGGATGGAAGTGATCCGGATTTCTGACGGAATGATTGAAGCTGTAGCTGATAAAAGAGGCGATGATAGTGCAGCGGGTTATTGATTTTTAAGATTCCATGCTGGTCCGGCCTGAATCACTTTTTTATATACCGGGCAGTTTTCTATGTGTGATCCCGCCAAATATCCGGTGCTCATCAAAAATTCATTCACAATTTCACCACCGGTAAATTTGAATGTTTTCTTAAAAATCTTTACCCATTCATCTTTTGTTTTTGGATGATGATGGTCAATCCATTTTTTAAAGGAGCCGAATTCTTTTTGAAGAGCTAAAATCATTTTTGCATTCTCAATAGCTGCATTTATTTTTAACCGGTTTCGGATAATTCCTGCGTCATTCATCAACCGGTCAAAATCTGAATCATTGAACGCGGCTACTTTTTTAATGTTGAAGTTTTTATAGGCTTTTTTGAAATTTTCTTGTTTCTTCAGGATCGTATCCCAGCTAAGTCCCGCCTGGTTTATCTCCAGAATTAACCGCTCAAAAAGTTCATTGTCCTCCTCAATTGGAAAGCCATAGAAGGTATCATGGTAAATTTTATGAACATTGTTTTTATCTACTATTAGTACGTAATCGCAGTATGTGGGCTTTTGCATCGTTTTTTTTTGACCAGTAATTTAATGCAAAATTTACATAAATGTTAATGCTGTAATTAGCCAAACCTTCCTATTAAGATAATTGAAAAGAAACGGTGTCTCTATGGCAACACCGTTTCTTTGTAATATTTAATTGCAGCCGGGTAAAGGCGATGGATAGGAACTGGAAAATTGATTTCCGCTCCAACAGTTATTTAAACCTGTACCATCCCATAAAAGATCAACGCCAGGTAAGGGGATGCCTGGAGGTGGTGCTGAACCATTATTAGCCAGTTTATTATTTTTAATTTGTGTTCCATCTGAATTTGGCTCTATATCTGCGAATGCTTCAGGTGGCAATCCTGCTATAGCTCCTAATAATAATGTACTAACCGTTGCAACTCCCACAAAATTATTATCCTTAATCACATTGTTTTTCACCGTTACGTTATCGACTCCTACTATAAGAATTCCGGAACCGGAGGGGACGAACGCTTCAAAGCCACCCTCTGAATCGGCAAAGTTGATGTGATTGTTTGCATAAACCTGGTTATTGTTTATGATAATATTGGAAGAGGTCTTGGTGGTGAGGCCTGGTAAAAGAACAACTAAAATGCCGCACACATTATCATAGGCTTTATTGTTGGTAGCCCGTACATTAGAACAGTTTTCTATTTCCAGGCCATTTACATTCGCAAATACAATATTGTGTTCCATTACAGCACCATCAGATTGGCCTACGTAAATTCCCGTGTCGGTATGACCGGATGCAGTGCAATACTCTATTAAGCCGCCCTTACAAAAGATTGGGAATAATCCATACTCACCATTATCTATTGTAACTACATGAGATAATAGGTAATTATCAGCCCGTATCATAAAAACTCCGTTTTCTTTAAAGTCCCTGATCGTTACGTTGCGTAAAACAAATCCATCGCCTGCATCACGTACTAAAATTCCATTATCTTCCCCACCCGGATTTTGAATAACTACTTTATCCATGCCGCCGCATGATATACCGATAATCTGGATTCCTGGTTTATTTACTATGATAGCTTCTTTATAAACTCCTCCTTCTACCAGGATAATTTCACCATTCGATGCGGCATCTACAGCAGATTGTATAGAACCACCTTTTTGGACGATGATGACCTTTCCTTTACTCTTAGCTTTGTAATAATTCAGGTCATTACAAATCTGGGAAATGTCTTTTTTGCAACCGGTGAAAATGATTGCGCTTAAAAAGAAGAATGATATAAAGCCGATTGAATTAAGAAAGGACGATTTACGTTGATTGAGTTGAAATAACTTTTTCATATTGACCTCCATTTTTAAAGAAATTGTTTAATTAGGTTAATTTCTTAAGGGCATCAGGTGGATAAGTTTTCAAATAGGTATTGTTGTAAGCCTTTATATAAATTAATAAAAGGACGAAGTGATAATCGATATTAATAAAATACAAATGGTCATCTTTTAAATTGTAAATAGTTTTATCTCGTTATATCTACCACCTATCGTATCAAATTGATGGTGGATTCGTCAAATGAAGTAGAGTTTGTGTAACTTTTTAAGAATAAGGTTACCGATGATTTGGTAAGTGATCGTATTTCAAGGGTATCTCCTTCAACTATCACTTTATTGTCCTTTAGTAATGTGTAATTACCCACATCCTCAACGCCATCAACTTCGCTATATACTTTATTGTCACTTCTGAAATCAATGTAATCCCCCGGTTTCCCTAAATAATTTTCTTCATAGATCTTAACCCCATTCTCTACTTCAACAATTGAAATGTTTACAATTTCCCATTTCCCTTGTAAAGAAAGTTTGACCTTATTTTTTTCGCAGGATGAAATCATTATACTAATAATGATTACGAAAGAAAGAATTAATTTTCGCATGATTATTTATTTAAATGATTAATAAACTAAGAAATTGGGAGAATATCAGATTGTCGGAAATCCAGGTTTGATTGATCCGGAATTTGGAATATATTTTTCTTTGATTTAAGAGATAATCTTTAAGAAGGCGAGGTCAGTACTATCGAAGAAATCCTTTTTTTGTGTACGAAGTTATTTTAATAATTTACTTTTGCATTGTATAAAAACGACAACTTTTAGAAGTGAATGTTTTGAATCCAATAAATGTTTTTCAAAATTGAAACAAGTACATATCCTAAGTCTATATGAAAGATTGCAGACTTAGTGAGGGAATTCCTTAATTATTCCAATGTCCTATAGAATTCGCGCGAAATTATTTTAACTTAATTTCCTTTGAAAATTGAATTACCAGGCCTATTTGTAAATTTAAAAGTAGCACTATGGTCTCTACTATTCAAATTCTGCCTGCGCTTTTACTGCAACCTTACATTAGTTGTTATGCTTTACGCACCTTTGATACGGGGGAAGCATCAATTTTAAAACCGATGCATGCTGTGCATGAATATTATATGACCTTTTTTTTAAGGGAGCGATTTTGTGGATTTATAGATAATTCGGGTGTATGGCAAAGTAATAAATCCAATTCTCTTTGCACTCTTTTTACTCAAAATCAAGGATTCACAAGTTATCAAGGAAAATATGCAATCTTTTGTGTGCAATTTAAATCAAATGGCTTATTTGCCATATTAGGCAATCGACAAAAAGAATTGATTAATTCCATTCTGGCCCTGGATGAAATTATAGGAAGTGATAATAGTCTGTTGACTGAACAATTAGAATCCACTAAGAATATTATCGAAATGGGTAAGCTAATGGATGCTTATTTTTTAGGCAGATATTTATGTAAAAAACATAAGGAGTATACGAATGTTATTGCTTGTACATCAGATGTTATTTTACAGAATAGAGGTATGATATCACTTGCGCTACTTTCCCGTTTTGCCAATATGAGTCAACGCAATTTTGAAAGAAGATTTCTGGATGAGGTTGGTGTGGCGCCTAAATTATATGCAAGAATCACGCGATTTAATAAAGCTCTTGATAATAAGATGCTCCATCCTGAAAAAAGATGGACCGATATTGCTTATGAAAATGGTTATTTTGATCAGGCGCATTTCATTAAAGAAGTTCATTTGTTTTCATCCAAATCACCCGAAGAACTTTTTAGAAATTCGCCTCCGCCAATAGAAGATTATAAATACGAAGTTGAACAGGATTAACGGGTGATTGTTTTTAAGGAAATAAATTTTTTAAACAGTATTTTTGAGCTTAATACTATCTTTCAGCCAAAAACAATTCTTATACCCGGAATTAAATCAGAACTAGCTGGAGATTGTTTTTTGTAAAATTAATATCAAAATAATTTCAAGAGGGATTAGTCTACATTTAAATTTCTTAATTTTTTTAAACTGATTGTGAAATAAAAATAATTTATGAAAAGAGAACTAACTGCCTGGTATAGCCCATCCCTCGAAAAAGATATGCCGATTGTTACATACGGCGATTTCGGCTTTGCTTTATTACTTATCCCGACTGCTGCTGCTGACTACCTGGAGTATGAGCGCTTTCAGTTAATTAATTCGATTGCACCTTATATTAATGCCGGTAAGGTTAAGGTTTTTTCTATCAATAGTATGAACGCGGAAAGCTGGATGAACAATGAAATGTTGGGGGAACATAAAGCCATCCGCCACAATCAGTTTAATAATTATGTTTTCAATGAAGTCATTCCTTTTATCAAAGCAAGTACCTCCGATCAAACGCCTATCATTACTTGTGGGGCTAGTTTTGGAGCATTACATAGTATGAATCTGTTTTTAAAAAGACCCGATATTATCAATGGCGTTATTGCCATGAGTGGCGTATACGATCTGCATGAATATTCAAAAGGTTTTACGGATGATCAGGTCTTTTTTAATTCTCCCATGAGTTACATGCCTGGTCTTACGGATAATTGGTATCTCGATAATATCCGTAAAAGTGATCACATTCATATTCTTTCCGGAAGTGGCGCATTTGAAGATCCGGACGCTTCCAAAGCCTTTGCAAGCGTGTTGTATAACAAAGGCATTTATTATGAATTAGATATCTGGGGAGAAGATATGACTCACGATTGGCCTACCTGGAGAAAGATGTTGCCCCATTATTTAGAAACAAGATTTTAGATAAAAAACGGACACGTCCTGAATTTATTTTAGAATCTTTCTTCACTCTTTTTTGCCATTTTATTTTTATTAAGCAGATTAAAAAATCTTTATCATCCTTTTGACTCATCCTATTCCTCTAATAGGATCGATTGTGTTATTTTTACAAAATGGAGAAAAAATTATTCTTGCTTGATGCAATGGCTTTAATATATCGTGCTTATTATTCGATGATTCGTAGCCCGATTATTACAACAAAAGGGAAAAACACGAATGCTCAATATGGCTTTACAACGACTTTGTTTGATCTGATAAAAAAGGAAAATCCGACACATCTTGCGGTGGCTTTTGATACATCGGCACCTACCGAAAGACACATTGATTTTCCGGCTTATAAAGCGCAGCGGGAAGCAGCTCCGGAGGATTTATCCGATTCCATTCCGGATATAAAAAAGATTATAGAGGGATTTAATATTCCCGTGGTGGAATGTGATGGATATGAAGCAGATGACCTGATTGGTGGCCTGGCACAAGAGGCAGAGAAAGAAGGATTTCAGGTGTATATGGTTACACCCGATAAAGACTTTGGACAGTTGGTGACAGAAAATATCCGGATTTATAAACCCGGTTATCAGGGAGGCAATGTGGAAATAATCGGGGAGAAGGAAGTATGTGAAAAGTGGGGAATTAAGAGCGTAGATCAGGTAATAGATATATTGGGATTAATGGGGGATGCCAGTGATAATATTCCGGGAATTCCAGGTGTTGGAGAGAAAACCGCTGCTAAATTATTGGCTCAATATGGCACACTGGAAAATGTGTTGGCAGATGCGGAAAATATAAAAGGAGCGATGGGACAAAAAATCCGGGATGGAAAAGATCTGGCTCTTTTATCTAAAAAATTGGCGACGATCATTACTGATGTTCCCTGCAAATTTCATGAAGAAGAATTTAGGATCAAAGCATACAATGTAGAGGCGCTAAAAGATATTTTCACGGAACTTGAATTTAAAACTCTGGGCAAACGCATTCTGGGAGATGAGTACAGCGTGTTTGTCGTGGAGCAAACTGTTGTTCAAACAGATTTGTTTGGGAATGTAATGGATGTTCCGGTTTCTAAGCCATCTGAGGTAATTACTACACAGGCTGAGCTTCCGGGATTAGCTGCTGAGAAAAATATTGAAAACACTCCACATGAATATCATTTAGTGGAGGGAGAAGAGGCCATTCTTGACCTCGTTCAAAAACTATCTGCGCACACAGAAATTTCTATCGATACAGAAACGACCTCCATTGATGCCAATGATGCAGATCTTGTTGGTTTAAGTTTTTCCTATAAAGCAGGTAAGGGGTATTTTGTTCCCTGTCCGGAAGAAAATGATCAGGTGGTGAAAATTCTAGGTTATTTCGAACCGCTATTTATGGATGAATCGAAAGTATGGATCGGGCAAAATATAAAATATGATTTACTGGTACTTCGGTGGTATGGGGTAGAGCTGAAAGGAAAAGTGTTTGACACGATGTTGGCACATTATGTTATTGAAAGTGAAGGCCGCAGAAACATGGATATGCTGAGTGCTCAATACCTTGGATATGTGCCGGTATCGATAGAAGAACTGATCGGCAAGAAGGGAAAGAATCAGGGAAATATGCGGGATGTGGATATGGAAAAAGTGAAAGAATATGCTGCTGAAGATGCAGATATTACCCTGCAATTAAAAGAAGTGTTTATTCCGGAAATTAAATCGAAACAGGTAGAGAAAGTGCTGAATGAAGTAGAGCTTCCGCTGGTGAAAGTATTAATGGATATGGAATATGAAGGAATGAATGTAGATACGGAATTTCTCAATTTGTACTCAAAACAACTCGAGACGGAAGTTAATAAATGTGAGGCGACAGTATATGAAATGGCTGGAGTGAAGTTTAATCTTGCATCTCCCAAGCAATTAGGTGAGGTGTTGTTTGAAAAGATGAAGATTGAATCCAAATCAAAGAAAACAAAAAGTGGACAGCACTCCACGGGTGAAGATGTTTTGTTGAAACTGGCTAAAGAGAATCCTATCGTGGATCATATTCTAAACTTTCGCGAACTGGCAAAATTGAAATCCACTTATGTGGATGCATTGCCACAATTGATCAACAAACGAACTTCACGTGTGCATACCTGTTATGGGCAGGCTATAGCTGTCACAGGTCGTTTGAGTAGCACGAATCCAAATCTTCAAAACATTCCAATAAGAACAGAAAGAGGAAGAGAAATACGGAAAGCATTTATACCCCGCAATAGTGATCACTTAATTATTTCTGCGGATTACTCCCAGATAGAATTAAGAATTGTAGCGGCCATCAGTGGAGATCCTGCCATGAGTGATGCCTTTAAACAAGGAAAAGATATTCATACGGCTACTGCAGCAAAGGTGTTTGGCGTTGCGGAAGAAGATGTGACTAAGGAAATGCGTTATAAAGCAAAGAGTGTCAATTTTGGGATCATTTATGGTCAAAGTGCTTTTGGTTTGGCTGAAAATATTAATGTTAGCCGGACAGAAGCGAAAGAAATCATTGAACAATATAAAAAGGAGTTTTCAGGTATTCAAAAGTATATGGATAATACCATTGCTTTCTGTATTAAAAATGGATATGTGGAAACTTTGATGGGACGTAAAAGATGGCTGAAAGATATTCATTCATCCAATTTTACGGTGCGTGGTTTTGCAGAACGGAATGCGATAAATTCTCCGATTAAAGGTACAGCAGCTGATATGATCAAGTTGGCCATGATCGATATTTACAGGGAATTCAATAAGCAAAACTTTAAGTCGAAGATGGTTTTGCAGGTACATGATGAATTAGTTTTTGATGCGCATAAATCTGAAGTTGAAATTATAAAACCCATTATTATTGACCTGATGAAAAATGCGATGAAGTTGCCAAATGGAGTTCCCGTAGAAGCAGAGTTGGGGGTGGGAGAGAATTGGCTGGTGGCGCATTGATAGGAAGTTGTTATTGATTTCTACTGAAATGCGAAACCGTTATTTAAAAAGTTGGCAAATAGCCAACTTTTGATTATTTTTGACTTTTGATTGTGTTGATTTTAAGCAAGCAAAATGATACTTATTTACCAACAAAAATTAATGGCTTTTGGGTTAAAACATTCAAATGCAAGAAAAAGTTTGAAGGTTTGGAAATTAGTCGTGGAAAGAGCCACCTGGAAAAATAAACAGGACGTTCTATCCGATTTTCCAAAGGCTAAAATGATAAAAAATAATAGAGCACGTTTTGAAATTGTACACAATAATTACCGCTTAATAGCCTTTATCGATTATGCTGATAAAGTAGTTGAGGTTCGATTTATCGGAACTCATGCTGATTATGACAAAATAAATCCAGAAACGATCTAAAAATATTATTATGAAAACTGAACAGTGGTTTTTAATTGAAAATGAAACAGATTACCAAAACGCGATCCATCGTTTTGAGCAAATTCGGAACTCACAAAAAGGTACAACAGATCATAAGGAAAAAATGCTTTTAGTTCATCTTATCAATCAGTATGAAAACTCGAAATGGCCTCAAATTGATTTAGATCCTATTGAAATAATAAAAATCAGGATGGAAGAATTTGGATATAAGCCTGTGGATTTAGCAAAGGAATATGGCGATAAAGGTACGATCAGTAAAGTGCTTAATTATAAACAGCCATTATCCTTAAATATGATCCGGTTGTTTAATAAAATTTTGCGGATTCCTACCGATTTATTAACCAAAGAGTATGAGCTGTCTTAACAATTATTTTTATAAATTTTGGTCTATGAACACACTTATCTATTGTTACGATGCATATTGTGGCTGGTGCTATGGCTTTAGTGAAGTCATGAAACAAGCTTTTTCAGAATTCAAAGGGAAATTGGAATTTGAAGTATTATCTGGTGGAATGATCTTGCCCGATGAGCCCGTGTCTATTGGTGCTACGGCCGGATATATTGAATCTGCCTATCCGAGAGTGGAAGAAATAACAGGAATTAAATTTGGCGAAGATTATTTATGGCACATTAAACATCCTGATGCAAGTGATTGGTGTCCCGATTCCTTAAAGCCGGCAATTGCACTTTGTGTTTTCAAAGATTATTATCCGGAGCAACAGGTTAGTTTTGCCGCTGATCTTCAATTTGCGTTACACTTTGAAGGTCGCGATCTGACAGACAATGAAGCCTATCGGTTATTGTTGGACAAATATTCTATTCCTGCTGCAGATTTTTATGAAAAGTTAGATGATGAGGAGTATGAAGACAGGGCTAAATATGAGTTTTCTCTGTGCAAACAATTAAATGTAACAGGGTTTCCGGCAGTTTTTATTCAATTATCTGAAACGAAGTTTTACCAGGTAGTACAAGGATATACAGATTTTGAAACATTAAAAACCAGGATTGAAAATGTTTTGAAAGAAGAGGCAAACGCTTCCTGATAATTTAAAAGTTTTTGATGATCTCAATAATTCTCCCCTCTAAAAAGTAACCATCAAAGTTTCACATAAGGAATAAAATAGAGAGTTTGAATCCTTTACCCAGGTATCTCTTTTCGTTTACCCCGGCTGATCCGTTGGATAAGTTTTATTAATCCAAAAATAATTCCTCCAATACCAAGGACTAAGACGACAATAGAGAGTGCTTCTGACCCCGAGCAGGCAATATTGCATGAAAGTGCCGCTATACCCATGCTTAAGAAAAGAGCTCCCAATATCGCCAAAGCAATTAGGAGCGTTTTATTTCCTTTTCCTGTTTCTTTATAGGCTTTACGAAGGTGTTTTATTTTAGCAAGTACTTCCTTCCGAAACTGTTTTTTGCTGAATGTAGATTTTTCCGTCGAAGTATTTTTCAGGACTATTTGATCCCCGCTGTGTATTACAGAAATCGCCTGAACTTGGTTCCTGATAAGGTTCTGATTATTGTTGAGGGCGTTGCCAAAATAAATCATAAAAAGAAAAGTAGCACTGACCAATATCAGATCACAGAACTTTTGCCGGAAAAAGAAATTTTTGTAATCGCGCTTGTTTCTTTTTGAAGGGTATAACATCCAACCTGAAAGCGATAAAAGAAGTGCAAACAGGAAAAATGGCGATGTGAATCCAATATTCATGGAATGAAATAAATCCCCTAAGAAAAGAGCGATCAGATTGAAAAAAACGTAAAAAATGCAAATAATCCAACGAGCGGTATTTTTATTCTCCCGCGCCCAATAGGCTAACGTTTTCATGTGTATTTTTTTTATGTACCTAAATGTAGTTTTATTTTAATTGCCGGCAATTATGTTTTTTCTATTACAACCGTTGCATTTGACCATACTTGAATTGATGTAGACCAGCCAAATGCATTGACAACTTCATTTTTAGATACAGGCAGGATTCTTCTGCAGGAAAGATTCATAAATTTCAGAAACGCTCAAAAAAATAAACGCTACATAAATTTTTCGATCAGATTCACTATTTTATGCAAGATGTCCCGCGTTTTGTCGAAGATGGTCGCGATTTGAAAAAGATATAAACCAAACAAAACATAAAAAATTCCGGGAAATCTGTTAATGAAATAAAATGCTTTATTAGAGATTGGTTCTCTGATTTTCTTTTTGGATAATACCAGGGTAATAGCTGCCCCTAACAAAGCGCCGGCAATAATATCGGTTGGGTAATGCAATCCTAAATAAATTCTTGGGAAACAAACCGCAAAAAAGGCATATAATAAAGCGATGACTCCTGCCGGACGATAAATCAGATAAATGCAAGTAGCCAGGGAGAAAAATAATACAGCATGATCACTCGGGAATGAACTCCATGTTTCAAGACCATCCACAGTCATTCCATTAGGTTCAAGAAATGAGATATTAGGATTGGCAAAAGGCCTGACTCTAAATGGAAGAGTAAGCGCCAATGATCTTGCAACTACAATAGAAACAAAACTTCCTACAAGGCCCATAATAATGAGCGACTGATTGGTGATTATTTTAGTGCTCTTATGAAACCATAAAAATACCAGCGTCAGTACAAATGGAGTCCCTTTTAAATAATGATTCTCCACGATGTGCGTCATAATCCTATCGAAAAGAATCGATTGACCGGAAAAACCATTTACAAATTCAATAATCCAGGTATCAAAAATATTCATGTTAGTTATGGTTTAGATTGAAGTATTTGATGGCAAAGAGCCTTTTGAGAAAGGATGATATAAATGTATAAAATATTTGTAGTAAGACACAATTCTTTTTTTGATTAGATATGGAAGAAAGAATAAAATGGTAAATGATTGATCAGCTACTTAGTATGGGGGATTAGGGGAAAGGTGTTGTTGAGAAATAAAATGAAAATAGAATTAATGTGAAAAGGACGATTCATAGCAATTAGTCTTCCATTGTATAATAAAGTCATTAGCTATATATCATGTATTTAATTTGAAAAGGAAGCCATGCCGGCTTTTATAGAAGTTGGACCTCTAATCAAAGAAGTTGAAATACATACAGCAAAAGTTCGAACACTCCTATTTTATTGTTTAAATTTATCATGCAGTGCTTGCATAAACGTAAAACAAATACAATGAGTAACCATTATTACAATGCAGACGACCTGAAAAAATTTGGCCAGGTAGCAGACTTTCAAAAAAACCTGGGAGATTCATTTTTCAAATATTACAACGAAGTTTTTAAAGACAGTGAATTGACTGCGCGCGAAAAATCATTAATTGCGTTGGCTGTTTCTCATGCGGTACAATGTCCTTATTGCATCGATGCCTATAGTTCTGATGCGTATGAAAAAGGATGGAGTGAAGGACAGATGATGGAAGCTGTGCATGTAGCTTGTGCCATCCGTGGCGGCGCTTCACTTGTACATGGAGTACAAATGATGAATAAGGTGAAGGACATAGCCATGTGATCATTATTGGTATTCATCAATTGGGATTGATATCTCATCAAAAAAGGATTATGATAGAAGATATAAAAGAGGTCACTGAAAAGGAAAGAAAAATTTCCTTACATGGTCAACATCATAAGTTGGCTAATGTGCAGGAACAACTAGACGTGTTGGAACATGGATTGACGGGTAATTCTACATTGACCCCTTTCCGGGAAAATTTAAAACAAAGCGGTCTGTTCCCTTTAAAGCCAACTAGTATAGAGATTCTGCAGATAAATGTAGGCAAAATGTGCAATCAGGTTTGTAAACATTGTCATGTGGATGCTGGCCCTGACCGAAGGGAAATTATGACCAAAGAAACAATGCAACAATGTATTGATGCTTTGAAAAAAAATTCATCCATAAAAACAGTGGATCTTACCGGTGGCGCACCAGAAATGAATCCGGATTTTCGATGGTTTGTGGAAGAAATAAAAAAACTAAATAAACAGGTGATTGTGCGTTGTAACCTTACCATTATTTTAGCCAATAAAAAATATAACGACCTCCCTGAATTTTATAAACAACATCATATTGAAGTCGTTTGTTCTTTACCCTTTTACACAGCAGACAGAACGGACAGACAACGTGGAAATCATGTATTTGAGAAAAGTATTCAGGCGTTGCAAATGTTGAATGAGACAGGTTATGGAATAGAGGGAACCGGGTTGATTTTAAATTTAGTTTACAATCCTGCCGGTGCATTTCTTCCGCCTTTACAATCATCTTTGGAGAAGGAATATAAGGATGCTTTAATGGAAAGGTTTGGAATTCGCTTCAATCAGTTATTTGCTATTACTAATTTGCCCATCAGTCGGTTTCTTGATTATTTGGTAAGGACTAATAATTATGAAAGCTACATGGAAAAACTGGTGAATGCTTACAATCCTGCAGCAGCAGAAAATGTCATGTGTCGCAATACTATTTCTATTGGGTGGGATGGCTATTTATATGATTGTGATTTTAACCAGATGCTGGAATTAAAAGTAAGCGATCCATCAAATCATATCAGTCAATTTAATAAGGAAAGTTTGAGTCAAAGAAGTATTAAAACCGGGCAGCATTGTTATGGATGTACTGCAGGAGCAGGGTCCAGCTGTGGCGGAGCTGTTGCATAAATGTATAAAAATGGATCAATTAAATAAAGCACTGGAATTTTTAAATAATCAGAATATTAAGGAACCACACACAGGAATCGTGTTAGGAACCGGTTTGAATCACCTGTTGAACTATGTTGAAATAAAACAAACCATTCCTTACGAGAATATTCCCGGCTTTTGTACTTCTACTGTAAGTTTTCATAAAGGCAATTTGATTTATGGATCGATTGGAAATAAGCATGTGTTGATTATGCAAGGTCGGTTTCATTTTTATGAAGGTTATTCCATGCAACAGATTGTTTTTCCAATTAGAGTGATGAAATTATTAGGTGTAAAAGTTCTGCTGTTATCTAATGCTGCCGGAGGGGTCAATCTGAATTTAAAAAAAGGTGATCTGGTTTTAATTAATGACCATATTAATCTTCAATCCGGCAATCCGCTAATAGGAAAAAATTTGGATGAATTAGGACCACGGTTTCCGGATATGAGTGCTCCGTATAACAGCAAACTGAATTCATTTCTACACAAAAAAGCGAAAGAACTGAGTATACCTTTAAAAGATGGAGTGTATGTGGCAGTAAATGGCCCTAATCTGGAAACAAGGGCTGAGTATCGTTATTTGAAAATAATAGGAGCAGACGTAGTTGGGATGTCCACAGTTCCGGAAGTGATTGCCGCTAATCATGCAAGCCTGCCTTGCGCCGCGATTTCAGTTGTTACAGATGAGTGCGATCCGGATAATTTACAACCTGTCAATATTAAGGAGATTATAGAAGTGGCCGGAAAAGCGGATAAGAAATTGTCTCTCTTATTTGCAGAAATGATTAAAGAATTATGACGAAAAATGCACTATTGATATTTGTAAAAAACCCACAATTAGGTTTTGTAAAAACCCGGCTTGCCAGGACTGTGGGTAATGAAAAAGCTCTAGCCATTTATAAAGAACTTTTGTCTCATACCGTATTAATTACCCGAAGTCTTCCAATAGAGAAAAGTGTGTTTTATTCCGATTATATCGAAGATGATTTATGGGAAAGTAGTCTGTTTCAAAAAAATATTCAGGATGGAGATAATTTGGGAGTTCGCATGAGAAATGCATTTAAAATTTCCTTTGCAGCAGGATATGCAAAGGTCGTAATCATTGGAACAGATTGCTTTGAATTGACATCAGAGATCATTATGCAGGCATTTGCTGTTTTAGAATATAATGATATTGTGATTGGCCCGGCTACAGATGGTGGTTATTATCTGCTGGGAATGAAAAAAGAATTTTCGCCATTATTTAAAAATATTTCCTGGAGCACACCGGAGGTATTGAACCAAACAATTGAAATCTGCCGGAACCATTCGCTATTCTGGTTCTTATTGCCCGAGTTGTCAGATATAGATGACGAAGAAGATTTGAAGAAACATGAAAGTCAACTGCCTTTAAATCAAAAAAAACAATGATCAGCGTTATTATTCCTACATATAATGAAGAGGAAAATATTGATGGCCTCATTGCAGTCATACAAAGGCGGGACCATGATGATCTCGTTGTAGAGATCATTATTTCGGATGGAAAAAGTACTGACAAAACAATCGTCCTGGCTGAGAATGCCGGTGCTACAGTAGTTGTTGGCCCTCATAAAGGAAGATCTGCGCAAATGAATTATGGTGCCTCTCATGCGAAAGGAGAACTGTTGTATTTTCTACATGCGGATAGTATTCCGCCTGATCACTTTACAACCTACATTTTGAAAGAATATAAAAGACAATATAGTAGCGGATGCTTTCGATTAGCTTTCGATCATAATCATTGGTTTTTGAAAGCGAATTGTTGGTTTACGCGGTTTAATGTGAATGCGATTCGGTTTGGTGATCAAAGTTTATTTGTTACAAAAGATGTCTTTCAGAAATGTGGCGGCTTCGATGAAAAATTGCTGATGATGGAGGACCAGGAAATTATCCATCGGATAAAGAAATTTGGAAAATTTAAAGTCATGAATGCCGCAGTAAATACTTCTGCACGAAAATACCTGGATAATGGAATATACAGGATGCAGGTAATTTTTTTTAGAATTTGGTTGTTGTATTATTTGGGGTATTCACAGGAATATCTGTTGCAGCTTCACAAAAGATTAATCCGCAAAACCAAACTTTAATCACGCTGAAATCCTTTTCAGTTTTCTGGAGGTATAGCAACCAAGTATACTGCCCCAGATAAGCATATTGCAAATGATTGGATTGATAATCCCCATCAATGCAAATCCATTAAACAAAGGTTTTCCCATGGCTCCGTTGACGGCAGTCCACAGCCAAAGACTTGGAAGTATTCCAAAAAAAATTCCTTTTAAAATAGTAGGCCTTTTTACAATCCATCCAAAGATGATTCCCCAGATTCCTCCGCTAATTATAAAAAGAATGAGCGCAATGATCTGGTCTCCGGCATGTGCGCCAAAAGTAGTTTGATAGTTCGAAACAAATGATGGTTGTGCCTTGCCTGCTGCAAATTGCAGGTAAAAAATGATGACTAAAACAATTGCTCCTAAACAACCTCCAATAAATCCTGTTTTTAATGAATGATTCATATATGGATAATATTTTGTCAGGTATTTATAATAAAACAACTAATACAATTTAAAGTTAGTAATTGTATTAGCATTAATATTAAAAAATGCAATTCGTTTATTCTATACCTTTATTAAACACAATATGACTAAAGAGATTTATGATATAATCGTTATCGGTGCAGGTTCAGGGGGATTAACCATTGGGCTTTTTATGGCGAAAACCGGATTCAAAGTATTAATGATTGCCAGATCAGATTTGGATATTGGAGGTGATTGTCTGAATGATGGATGTGTTCCCAGTAAAGCGTTGATTCATGTTTCCAGGATAGCACATAATGCCCGGTTAGCGGCTAATTTTGGATTCACTATTTCGGGAAAAGTAGATATAAAAAGTGCTACTGATTATGTGTACGGAAAACAGGAGATTATTCGAAAACATGAAAATGCACAATGGCTGCGCGAACAAGGGATTGATGTGGTTTTAGGTCATGCTGCATTCTCCGGAGAAAAGGAAGTTGAAGTAAATGGAGACAAGTTTCGCGGAAAAAAAATCGTCATTGCTACCGGCTCACGTCCGCGAAAATTGAAAGTGCCCGGAGTGGAAAATGTAAAATATTACGACAATGAGAGCATTTTTCACATAGATCGTTTGCCCGATCGCTTTTTATTTATTGGTGGTGGTCCAATCGGAATGGAAATGGCACAAGCTTTTAGTCGCCTTGGAAGCCACGTAACTGTTGTGCAGCATGGAAGTTACATTTTGCAACATGATCAGCAAGAAATGACCTCGATTTTGTTGGAACAGTTGGAAAGTGAAGGAGTTGAATTTGTTTTTAATGCAGATATAGAGCGCTTTAGCTCTCCTAATGAAGCATTGGTAAAGTTAACCGATGGAAGTTCTCAAACTCTTTCCTTCGATGCTATTTTTGTAGGAATCGGCAGAGAGCTGGAACTGGATTCTTTACAATTGGAAAAGGCCGGCATCGAAGTGAAGGATCAGGAAATTATAAAAAATAAATATTTACGCACCACCAACAAACACATTTTTGTATGTGGTGATGTAGCCGGTGATTTGCAATTTTCCCATGCGGCAGAATTTCATGGCCGGATACTCTTAAACAATTTCTTTTCTCCCTTCAAGAAAAAACTCAACAACGACCACCTGTCATGGGTCACTTTTACGGATCCGGAACTTGCCACCTTCGGGCTGAATGAAAAACAATTAAATGAACGGAAAATTTCATTTAAAAAAATGGAGCAGAGTTTTGAAGATGATGATCGGGCAGTAGTCGGAAATTACAGATATGCTAAAATTATTTTGTTCATTAGAAAAGGCGGTTTATTCAAAAAGGATAGGATATTGGGTGGCTCGATGATCGCTCCTGATGCAGGAGAAATAGTGCAGGAGTTGATTTTGGCCAATACAAGCAAATTGTCTGTGAATGCTCTTTTTAATAAAATATATCCTTATCCGGTGGCCTCAAGAATAAATCAACAGGTGATTGCCCATCATAAAGAAGGAAGTCTGACTGATTTGATTAAAAAACTATTACACACCGCATTTAAAATATTCAGTTGATGGAATGGTGGAATCTTTTCAAAGAATGGTTTTTAAGCCTGGGTGAAAAATATCATGTCAATCCACTCATTTTTGGAAGCATTTATGTGGGTGCCATTCCTTTTTTCTTCTTCTTTCTATATCGTACCATAAAGAAAATACGAAGCAAAAAACCCTTTGTGTTTTCAGCCCTTCTTACCGCATTTTTTTTCATCTCCGCCTATCTATATTTAATTATTGTCGGGAGAAATATTCCCGCCTGGGTGTATGTATTTATTGGATTGATGGTGATTTTGGGGGTTTACTCAACGATCAAAAAAATAAAATCGAAGATTTAATTCCGGACCAATTTTTATGAAGAAACGTAAATACCCAAAATGGTTAAATGGGTGCGGATGCGCGTTCTTCATCCTGCAATATCATATGAGATATCATCAGGAACTTATCTCAATAAAAAATAAAAACGATTATCTTTAAAGATGATTTAAGTGATTATGGTGTTCTTTCTGATTCTACATTGTAAGTGAAAAAGCAGATTATGATTCAATCAGTTTTCGATACATATGGAGCGCTGATTCTTTCGGTTTTATTTGTGGTACTTTTTTTCCTGGAGTCAAAGTTTCAGTTGCGGAAAAGAGTTCAGAACCGCTGGAAAAGAATGGTTATTAATTTTCTGGTGGCGATTCCATCCTTTGTGTTGCTACGTCTTCTATTTATTCCCTTCATAGTTTGGCTGGCTTATAAAAATGCAGAATGGAAACTCGGCCTGAATTATTTATTCATTGCTCCTTATTGGCTGAAAGCGATCCTGGCCTTCTTTTTACTCGATTACAGCAATTATATATGGCATATTATTCTGCACAAAATGCCGCTGATGTGGCGTTTCCATGTGGTACACCATTCCGATCTGGATTTGGATATCACCACTTCATTTCGTTTTCATTTTGGAGAAATGATTGGTTCTGTATTTTTCCGAGGTGCGGCAGTTATTTTAACCGGTGCTTCTCCACTCATGGTGCTGATATATGAAATTGCTTTTGATGCATCTAATCAATTTCAGCATAGTAATTTGAAAATTTCTTTCGGCCTGGAAAAAGTTTTGAATAAAATTTTTGTAACACCCAGAATGCATGGAATTCATCATAGTCAAAAGAAAAAAGAAACAGATAGTAATTTTTCCATCATCTTCTCCTTTTGGGACAGATTGCATCGAACTATCCGGCTTAATGTGCATCAGGATCAAATTGTGACCGGAGTGCCGGCCTATGCAGACAAAAAGCAATTGACTCCAATGAAACTATTGAAACTCCCTTTTACAAAAATAAAGCCCCGGGTTGAAACAGATAAAATGGAAGATTCAAGTGAGGGTGATAATGGAGTGTTGAAAAAATAGAATTAAGGCAAAGGCAAAGAGGAAATTTGAATTGTACTTTACTTACTTATGCAACCAGTTTCGAGTCACCACTTTGCTAATCTATACCATTTCTTTCGCAAAAACGGTTCGCTCCATCTGCTTTAAAAAACGATACAAAGAAGTCATATCCGGAATATCCTGAACAATCAAAATTCCGTTTTTCCCAACTTGTTTTAATTTGGCCTTATTGGTTTGAGTTTGTATAAAGTGAAGAATTCGTCCAAACGTTTCACTGTTGAAATAAGGCGATTCTGGATTGCCCACAAAAAAGCATTTCAGATTTTTATTTTTAAGGATCATTTTCTCAAAACCTAACTCCACAGCTATTTTGCGGCAACGTACTGTCAGGAAAAGATCTTCCACCTCCGGTGGAATAGCTCCAAAACGATCAATAAACTCTTTATGTAGATCTTCCAGTTCCTGCTCTGTTTCGCAATTATCCAATCTGGAATAAAGACTTAATCTTTCGGTTATGCTTTCCACGTATTCGTCCGGAATTAAAATTTCTAAATCTGTATCGATCGTGCAGTCGGAAACAAAGTCATCCTGTTTTTGAATCTCTTCTTTAAATACTTCGCGGAATTCTGTGCGCTTTAATTCCCGGATAGCTTCATCCAATATTTTTTGGTACATCTCAAAACCAATCTCAGCAATAAATCCACTTTGTTCCCCTCCAAGCATATTTCCTGCACCCAGAATATCCAGATCGCGCATGGCAATCTGGAAACCGCTTCCGAGGTCGCTGTATTGCTCCAAAGTGGTTAATCTCTTTCGGCTTTGATCGGTCAAAGTGCTCATCGGCGGAGCCATTAAATAACAAAAAGCTTTTTTATTGCTTCTTCCCACACGGCCCCGTAATTGATGCAGATCGCTTAGACCAAAATGATGCGCATTATTTATAATGATGGTATTTGCATTTGGAATATCTACACCGCTTTCTATAATATTGGTACAGATCAGTACATCATATTTATGATCAATAAAATCCAGAATAGTTTCTTCTAATTTATTTCCATCAAGCTGACCATGGGCATAGGCAATGCTTAAGTCTGGACACAATCCCTGTATCAGATTTTTCATTTCCAATAAACCCTGAACCCTGTTTTGAATGAAGAATACCTGTCCGCCTCTCTCTACCTCATAATAGATCGCATCGCGGATAGAGTCCTGATTAAAAACGTGCACCTCTGTTTGGATCGGCTGTCTGTTTGGTTGAGGCGTATTGATGATGCTTAGATCCCTTGCTCCCATCAAACTAAACTGTAACGTTCTGGGAATTGGTGTCGCTGTAAGCGTTAAGGAATCTACGGTTGTTCGAAGTTGCTTTAGTTTTTCCTTGGCAGAAACTCCAAATTTTTGCTCCTCATCAATAACCATTAAACCCAGGTCCTTAAATTTGACGTCTTTACCGAGTAAGGAATGAGTTCCGATAATAATATCAATCTTCCCTTCTTCTAATTTTTGAAAAGTTTCCTTTTTTGCTTTTGCAGTTTTAAAGCGGTTGATATAATCAACTGTAACCGGGAAATCACTCAACCGTTCACTGAATGTTTTATAGTGTTGATAGGCAAGGATCGTTGTAGGAACCAGTACAGCCGCCTGTTTTCCGTCCAAGCATGTTTTAAAAGCAGCTCGGATAGCTACTTCTGTTTTGCCAAAGCCCACATCTCCGCACACCAACCTGTCCATTGGAGATTCTTTCTCCATATCCAGTTTTACATCAGTTACAGCCTTGCTCTGATCCGGAGTATCCTCATACATAAATGAGGCTTCTAATTCCGTTTGCAGGTAATTATCCGGAGAATGAGCAAACCCTTTCTGGCTCTTTCTCTGCGCATACAATTTGATCAGATCTGTGGCAATATCCTTAACCTGCTTCTTTGTTTTTGCTTTTAATTTGTTCCAGGTGTCACTTCCTAATTTGTTCATTTGCGGAACTGTCCCTTCTTTGCCGCTGTATTTACTGATTTTATGTAAAGAAGAAATATTTACATAAAGCAGGTCATTGTTTTTATAAACAATTCTTACAGCCTCCTGCATCACTCCATTTGTATGGATTTTTTCCAGACCACTGTAAACTCCTACACCATGATCTAAATGGGTTACAAAATCTCCGGGCTGTAATTCCCTAAGCATTTTTAGCGTGAGCGCTTTATTTTTATTAAAAGCCTGCTTGACTTTGTATTTATGATAACGTTGAAAGATTTCATGATCTGTATAACAGACCATTTTTAATTCGTGATCAATAAATCCTTCATGAATGGAAACCGGAATCGGAACAAAATTGATTTGAGTTTCCTGATCAACAAATATGGAGTGCAGTCGTTCCAGTTGTCTTGGGTTTTCTGCAAATATGTAGAGCTGATATTTTTTTGATTCGAATTCCTTTAAATTCTGAATGAGTAATTTAAATTGTCGGTTAAAAGCAGGTTGTTGCTCAATGGAAAAATCAATCTTATTATTTTCTGAGAAAAAAGATCTGCGACCCAGTTCGACGATATTTCTTTCTTTTAATTGATTTTCTAAAACAGAAGGTTTTACAAAATCATTCAGAGAGATTTCGCTTTTTTGATTCAAATCATCTTCTTCTAATTGGCGGCTACTGATCGGATATTTTTTTTCTTTAGAAGAGGAGGATTCATTATTCCTGGCTGTCTTATTCAGTTGAATTACCTCTTCTACATCTTGCAGTTCCAGCTCAATTCTTTCTTTTATAAATTCCCAATTCATGCACCAAACGATTGTATTGTCTGGTAAGAAATTCATCAATGAAACTTTTTCACCTGTACCAAATTGAGTTTCTACATTTGGAATAATCTTTACTTCAGAAAGTTTGCGTTCACTCAATTGTGATTCAGGATCAAATAAACGAATACTATCCACCTCATTTCCAAATAATTCTATACGGTAGGGCTTTTCATTGCCATAAGAGTAGATATCCAAAATGCCACCGCGCACTGCAAACTGTCCTGGTTCATAGACAAAATCAGTCCGGATAAATCCATGGTCCACAAAACGGCTCAGCAACTCCTCCATTTTAATGCTTTCACCTTTTTTAAAATGGATAATATTTTCTATCAGTGATTTGGATAAAACAACTTTTTCAAAAAGGGCTTCCGGATAGGTGATCACCACTTTTTTATTCTCACCCATACTTATTTTTGTCAATGCTTCTGTACGAAGCATCACATGGCTGGGATTAAGCTGGTGGAAGTTTTTCTTTGTTTTAAAAGAAGAAGGAAAATAAAATATATCCAGGGCACCTGTAATGTTTTCAACAGTATTATGAAAATAAGCTGCTTCTTCCGAATCTCTTAAAATAACCAGATGGCAAAGCTGAGAAGTAGATGAATGATTAAAAACTGATGAAAAAATAAATTGAGAAGCACTTCCCTCGAGGCCTGAAAGATGTATATGTTGAGGGGCAGACAATAGGATTTTATCCACAATTGTAAAAATGCGGGGATCCTTTGTGTAATTATTCATCAACTCGTCCAGATTCATCTGC
>JBDSBN010000374.1:0-3355 GCA_039921585.1 Ginsengibacter sp.
TATTTGGTTCCTCCTGTAGTAAATTTCTGGAGCAATCTTCACAGGATCTTATCCGTCCTGTAACAGTTGAGCATTACAAGGAATTATTACAAGGAGAGGCATATTTTAAGGACTTCTATAAGAATGGATGGTTCGTTGATGTGATGACGGATAACATTCAGGCAATGGATTTAGGCTACCCAACTACCAATGTTAATTTTAATTATGAGTTTGCTAAGTACGCCTATTTATGGGGAGAAGATCTGGAAGCTCCCACAGGTACTTTTACAGATAAATTATTTCAAACTCTGTACAAGAATATATTACCCGCAAATGCTTGCCTGGAAGTAATAGATGAACTGGAAGGTAAAGAGGCAGAGCGAAATGCACTAAAAGGGCAGGCCTATTTTACCAGAGCCTATGGCTATTTTGTATTAGCTAATTTATATTCACAGTCATATAATGAGGCGAATGAAAATGACCTTTGTGTTCCTTTAATCTTAAATACAATACCTACCCTGAAAGGGTATAACAGAGCCTCTGTTAAAGAAGTTTGGGGTCAGATTACTTCAGATATTGCTGAAGCGGTTACATTATTACAGAAAGATCATGGAAATCAGAGTGTATATGAGATTAATTACAGGGCTGCATTATTGTTAGCCACCCGTGTCTTTCTTTTTAAGGAAGATTATGAAAAGGTGATTTTTTATGGAGAGAAATTTATGCAGACGAACCCTTCTCTTAAAGATATAACAGGAATAACCGTTTCGCCTTCAAGAAATGGTCCGGGATCTGTTGCCAAGGCCTTTTTATTTGCTGGTACCAATGAAGAAGTATTATTTACGTTCAGTCGAATGACAAACGCCACCGGGGAAGGATCTTACCAGTATTATTCCAGTGAAATGGTGGGTCTGGCAGAAGTCTGTTTTACTCCGTCAGTTGGAGGAACGTCTCCTTTGATGGATAGTTACGGAACCGGTGACCGGAGAAAAACACATTGGTTTGCGCAGCCTGATGGGTCAGTAGGGTCCATTTTTTCGCAGCCTTATTATACTCCGATGAAAGTCAATTTTTATGATTTATGCCGAACCAGTCAGTCTATGAGATCGGCAGAGGTGTTTTTAAATTTGGCTGAAGCACATGCCAGGAAATCTTCTCCTGAGGTAGAAAGATCTCTCTACTTATTAAACCAATTAAGACAGAAACGAATTGCAAATTATACAAATCTGACAAGCGGTGATTTTACGAACAATGAGAGCCTGGTCCGGTTTGTATGGGAAGAAAGACGTAGAGAACTTTGCTTTGAGGAGTTTCATCGTTGGTGGGATTTGAGGAGAATTGGTCAGCCGGAATTAGAACATCATGTTTTGGATAAGACTTATGAGTTGAAGAAAAAGGATCCTGCCTATATTCTGAATTTTCCCAGAGATGAAAGAGAGTTTAATCCGCAATTAATACCAAATAATCGCCCAACCAGAAACGCTAAATAAATATTTAAGACTATGAATAAGAAATTAATTTTTATACTATTATCAGGTTTGCTAGTATTCCTTATTTCCTGTAGTAAAAAGGATGATTTTAATGGAACGATAAAAGTTTTTGATGCGCCTGATTTGGAAGGAAATAGTCCCGTGCAGTTGAAAGTGAAAAATATGTATGAGACGTATAATGTCCTTTTTAAACCTTCATTTAAATTGGAAGAATATACCTGGAATTGGAATAGCAGTATCAAACAAACGGCAGCCAATGTTGTTGGGTTGCGTTATACTCCTGCGAAGGAAAATTATGTAGTCCCTGTTATAGATTCGATAGAAAATTGGGTGTTTAAAGTTTTCCCTCCGGAGTTTTCGAAAAAGTATATGCCTTTGAATATTTTACTAACGGATACATTGGAGAATAAGTTCAATTTTATTCAAATTATACATCGTATTTATGAGGGGAATATAGCTGCCAACTATATTTTGGTATCCTATGTATCCGAGCGGTTTGATTTAGTGAAGGAGAAGCGTTTATTGCCCGAGAGTTGGCTTTCATTGTTCGTGGAAAAAATGCTTATAACACGACTTCCTGCTCCGGTGGAATTTTCCAAAGTTAGTACGGCAGGTTATGCAAAACTGACATTTACAAATGCAGAAGATGTAATGAAAAACTTTGCTTTACTGAAAAAAGGAAGAACCAAGCAAAATAGCGGTTTGCCAACTGCTGCCTGGACTAGAGTTTCTATTGAACAGGATTTTGGAGATTATGTAGCGTTTATCGTATATACACCTGAAACAGAAAAGCAATTGGCATATGCAAAAAACCCGGATATCCTTAAAAAAGTAAATTTGGTAAAGAGCTATTTCCGGGAAAACTTTCAAATTGAATTACCCTATTTGCCTAAAAGCAATTAATGACATTTGGATCAGATTGTTGGTTTGGAAAATGAATTTTAGATAAAAAATTAATTGACTCAGAATTTACTGTTATCTGCATTTTAGGCTGATTGAAAAATTCGTTTTACGCCTATTGTTCAGATTTATGAGTTCAGTCTTAATTGTATTCAGTTGAATATACTTCCTGATTTATAAAAAAATGAATCCGAAAGGAAAATAACTACTTTAAAAATGATGAACAAAATAAGAAAACTACTTGTTGCACCGCTTCTATTATTATTTTTTACCTCTCCCGTTCTGGCACAGGATACAGGTATTCAATTCGTGGAAGGTAAATCATGGCAAGAAATATTGGCACTCTCAAAGAAGCTGAATAAACCTATATTTTTGGATTGCTATACTGTTTGGTGCGCACCATGTAAAGTTATGGCCAAAGAGGTTTTTCCTCTTAAGGAGGTGGGCGACTTTATGAATCCTAATTTTATTAATGTAAAGCTTGATATGGAAAAAGGGGAGGGGCTCGATTTGTATAAAAAATACAAAGAATATATTCCAGGATTTCCCACCTTTTTACTTTTTAATTCAAACGGCGAAATCATGCATCAGGTAGCAGGTTATACTGTTGCTGATAAGTTTATTTCAAAGATGAAAGACGGATTAAATGAAAATACATGGATAGCCTATTCAGCGAAGTATAAGGCTGGTGAAAGAGATTGGAGCTTTTTGCAATCCTATTTGAAACTTTTGGAAGATGCTTTTCAAACTTCAGTTATAAATGAAGTAACACAGGAGATTTTACCTAAGTTGACCATCGACATCCTTTCTAAGGATACATCTGCCTATAAAACATTCCGAAAATACTGGAATACTACTGATGGAGATATCCTTTTCAAAGTACTTTCCAGTCCGGACTTATATAGGAAGAATAAGGATACTGATCGGGATATAAATGATTGGGCCGGGAGGATCTATGGGAAAACGGTTAACCAATATATTAAAAA
>JBDSBN010000375.1:0-19643 GCA_039921585.1 Ginsengibacter sp.
CAAGACAAGCTCTTGGCGTAAAAACTTGGGATATTTATGACGAAGTAATTGGAGCTTATGGCGGAAAGATAAATCAGATTTTCAGTATTGGAGGAGATGAGGATTTAGGTGCCGGAAGTGCTAAAAAAGCCAACAGATTTAAACCTGTAGTAAAATACTTAGGCCCTTTCAAATTAAAAAAAGGACAAAAAGCTACCCATCAGTTTACGCTTCCGCAATACATTGGATCTGTGCGCGCTATGATTGTGGCCGCCCATGACGGCAGTTATGGAAATGCGGAAAAAGCGGTTCAGGTAAAAAAACCTCTAATGCTGTTGGGTACAGCACCCCGCGTAATGGGCCCCGGAGAAACCATTCGAATTCCTGTAACAGTTTTTGCTCTAGAAAAGAATGTCAAAAATGTCCATATCCGTTTACAAACAAATCCATTAATTCAGATACAAGGAAGTGCCACCCAACAAATTAATTTTGCTCAAACGGGAGAAGAATTGGTCTATTTTGAGGTGAAAGTAAAATCACAAACCGGTATAGGAAAACTAAAAATAACAGCTACTTCAGGCAATGAGAAAGCCGATTATGATATTGAACTCGACATCAGAAATCCAAACCCTCCTGTAACAGATGTATCCTCTAAAAACCTGCTTACAAGTGACACCTGGGAAAAAACTGTCACAGCAATTGGAAGCACTTCAACTGCTAAGGCTACATTGGAAATTTCAAGCATGCCGGCCTTAAATCTGGAGAAACGCCTGAGCTTTCTGACCGAATATCCACATGGATGTATCGAACAAATTACTTCAGGAGTGTTTCCGCAATTGTATCTGAATAAATTGACAGATCTCTCGGATTTTAGAAAAGCATCCATAGAAAAAAATATAAAAGGTGTCATCAATTCCTTTCAAAATTATCAAACGACGGAAGGCGGATTTAGTTATTGGCCGGGAGGAAACAAATCGCATGAATGGGGAACGAATTATGCAGGCCATTTTTTGCTGGAAGCACAAAGTAAAGGCTACACAGTAAGTACACAAATGCTGCAACAGTGGAGTAAATACCAATCAGCAAAAGCAAGAAGCTGGGCGCCTTCCACAACCAACTTTTTTGAAAGTGATCTGACACAGGCGTATCGCTTGTATTTACTTGCTCTTGCCAAATCTCCTGATTTGGGTGCTATGAACAGACTGAAGGAGTTTAAATATATTTCCGCTCAAGCGAAATGGAGACTGGCAGCAGCTTACAAACTAATTGGCCAAAACAATATCGCTCTTCAATTGATTAGTGGTTTACCAAGAAGTTTTCAATCAAATAAAGAATCAGATCATACTTTTGGATCTGACATGCGGGATGAAGCGATGGTTTTGGAAACATTAACGCTGATGGATAAACAGAAAGAAGGCGCATCTTTAGTAAGTTCTTTAGCTGCAAAGCTTTCACAGGATACATGGTATAGTACGCAGACAACCGCCTATGCCTTATTGGCCATTTCCAAATACTCCGGAAAGGTTTCTTCAGAATCAAAAATACAGGCAAGTGCTACGATAAGTGGTAAAAAGATGGATATTCAATCATCTTCATTTATTACTCAAATCCCTCTGGATATTTCATCAGGCACTTCAAAAGTTTCTATCAAAAATAAAGGCACAAATGTTTTATATGCCCGAATTATAAATGAAGGACAGCCAATAGAAGGGGAAATTTTACATGTAGAAAACAAGCCTGAAATACTGGCGATGCATGTGGAATACCTCACACGCGATTTAAAATCATTGGACGTAAATAAACTTACCCAGGGAACTGATTTTATCGTAAAAGTAAGTATCACCAATCCGGGAAACAGAGGGAATTACGAGCGGATGGCTTTAACACAGATATTTCCCGGAGGATGGGAAATTATCAATACCCGAATGCAGGATGGCGAAGGAGGTTTTAAATCTTCCCCATTTGATTACCAGGATATCAGAGATGATAGAGTGTATACTTATTTTGGTTTAGGGTCTAATAAAACCCACACCTATTATTTACAATTAAATGCCGCTTATTTAGGCAGATATTATTTGCCAGGCATCTACTGTGAAGAAATGTATCAAAACTCCATTAATGCCGGCGTAAATGGCAAATGGATTGAAGTTGTTGGAGAGGATGGTTCTAATAAATAAACTCAACTAGTGACTGAACCAATAGCCGGAATCTTTTTCGGCTATTGGTTTAGTTTTTTCTTTTATCCTGAAAAAATTTATTGATGGTTTAGATCCCAAAAATATCCTCCGGATAAATGATTAAAATATCTAAAAAAATTCTATCCGGCCGGATTATTTTAAACTTTCTTACTTTGTATGATTGTATGCCTAAGCCCCCTTTAAAAATAAAAATCCTGCTTCTCCTTATTGCCCTTTTTCTGGGCTGGTTTTGGCTAGGGGCTCCGTCCACATTATTTGACAAACCAACAAGCTATGTAATAGAAGATCGCAACGGAGTCCTTTTGAATGCCTCCATAGCTGAGGATGGTCAATGGCGTTTTCCAAAATCAGAAATGATTCCGGAAAAATTTATACAATCTATTCTGACCTTTGAGGATAAGCGATTCTTTTTTCATTCGGGTGTAGACATTATCGCGTTTGGGCGAGCCATCGTAAAGAATTTAAAAAATAAAAAAACGGTTCAGGGAGGAAGTACAATTACCATGCAGGTAGTCAGATTAAGCAGGCCGCATAAACCCAGAAACCTTTGGCAAAAATTACTCGAAACTTTTCTGGCAATTCGTCTTGAAGCATCCTATTCCAAGAACGAAATCTTACAAATGTACGCTTCCAATGCACCTTTCGGAGGCAACGTCATCGGACTGGAAACCGCTGCCTGGCGCTATTATGGCAGAGAAGCCGCAATGCTTAGCTGGGGAGAAATGACGGCTTTGGCTGTTTTACCCAATGCTCCCTCTCTGGTTCATCCCGGGAAAAACAGACTTACTTTAGAAAGGAAACGAAACCGTTTATTGGATGAACTTTTAAAGAATAAATTGATTGACTCTGCCACATGTGCGCTCTCGAAACTGGAGCCATTACCGGGTAATCCACTTCCCTTACCTCAATTAGCCCCACATCTTTTACAACGATTTAAAAATGATGTTGCAACTAATGACCTCGATCTAACACGAATAAAAACAACTGTTGATAAAACCATTCAAAAAAGTGTCATTGAAATATTAAATAACCATCACGACATCTTAAAAGCCAATAGTATAAATAATGCCTGCGCATTAATCCTGGAGGTAAACACCGGCAATGTACTGGCCTATGCGGGGAATATATATCGACCGGAGAATCCGAACATGGAGAGTGATGTAGATGTTATTAAAGCTCCCCGCAGTCCGGGCAGTACGTTAAAACCAATTCTATTTGCTTCTGCCCTAACGGAAGGAATGGTGCTCCCAAATTCACTTTTAGCAGACGTGCCCACACAAATTGGAGGATATACTCCTCAAAATTATGACCGGCAATTCGATGGGGCTGTTCCGGCATCTTTAGCTCTTGCGCGCTCTTTGAATATCCCCTCTGTAAAACTTCTGCAGCAATATAAATATGCCCGGTTTTATGATCTATTGAAGCAACTTGGCATGACAACCCTTAACAAACCGGCTGATAATTATGGGCTTTCCTTAATTCTTGGAGGGAGTGAGGTAACCATGTGGGATCTCGCAGGGATTTATGCCGGCATGGCCCGTACCGTAAATCATCAAATAGAAAATAAAGGAGTCGCTTTAAAAAAAGATTTCTATCCTCCAAATTACTGTTCTTCAGAAATAAAAAAAGAACAGCCCGAATCAAAGGAGAGATTAAACTCCCTGGATGCACCCTCTGTTTGGTTTACTTTTCAGGCTATGGAAGAGTTGATGAGGCCCGGAGAGGAAGGTTTATGGCAACAATTTACTTCGTCCCAAAGAATCGCCTGGAAAACGGGAACAAGTTTTGGCTTCAGGGATGCATGGGCTATTGGCATCACGCCCAAATTTGTAGTTGCGGTATGGGTGGGCAATACAAATGGGGAAGGAAGGGCAGGATTAATTGGCGTTCAAACAGCAGCTCCCATTATGTTTGATATTTTCAAAACGCTTCCTGCAGTAAAATGGTTTCAATCACCTCAAAATCATTTTTCCTTCATACCTGTTTGCCGTCAAAGCGGTTTTCGGGCTAATTATGATTGTTTAGAAGCAGATACCGTGATGGTTTCGAAAAACGGATTTAAAGCTCCTTTATGCCCGTATCATCAATTGATTCATTTAGATAAAACAGAAACATACCGCGTAAATGAAAATTGCGAATCACCTGGAAATATGGTGCATAAAAGCTGGTTCGTTTTACCTCCCACTATGGAATGGTACTACAAATTAAAGAATCATGATTATAAAATACTCCCCTCCTTTGTTCCGGGATGCCAGGTGATAAATAATACCCGGCAAATTGAGATCGTTTACCCTCAACAAAATGCAAAGATTTATGTACCTCTGGAAATAGATGGACAAAGGGGGAAAACAATTTTCACTGCGACACATCGAAAGCCCGGAACAAAACTTTTCTGGCATTTAGATCGAGAATTCCTGGGCGAAACCATTAATAATCATCAAATGGCTTTCAGTCCTCCGGATGGAAAACATGTACTGACCATCATAGACGAAGCGGGAGAAAGTGTCACAAGAAATTTTGAAATACTTGCTATAAAGAGATAAAATCTGAATAAAAATATACAGCAAACCTTCCCGATCTTCCTCCGTTAATCATTTCCCCGTTTAAAAATGCTACTTTTCCAGTAAGAATAAAAGGAGAATATTTAAATTGAACTATGGCTACAAAAAATAAATTTCTTTCACTGGCTAACAGCACTTTCAAATTCAAATTGTTTTTGCTTGCAAAATTGCCGGCAGCTTTTTTTTCAGGTATTAGAATCAAACATCTATCTTCTGAAGGAGCTACCACTGTTGTGCCCTTTAAATGGTTAACCCAAAATCCATTTCGATCCACCTATTTTGCCTCCCTTGCCATGGCAGCAGAAATGAGCACGGGTATATTGGCCTTAAACTCTATTTATAAAAAGAAATTGGCAGTTTCGATGTTAATCACAAAAATGGAAGCCAACTATTTTAAAAAAGCTGTCGGGAACACCTATTTTACCTGCACGCAGGGTGTCGATATAGCCAATGCAGTACAACAAGCCATTGATGAAGATCGAAGCACAACAGTAACCATAAAATCCACCGGAAGAAATGAAGCAGATGAGATGGTCGCTTTATTTCTTTTTACCTGGTCCTTTAAAGTCAAAAGTTAAATCGTTGGTTAAATTATAGTGATAGTCTTTAGTTTTGCAATCAACCAACCATCTGACACCCTCAGTTTAAAACAATGACTTACGATCAAACCCTCCACTACCTTTATGAAAAACTGCCTCTATTCAGTCGCACCGGAGCGAAGGCATATAAGGCAGATTTGAAAAACACCCTTTTACTTTGTCAGTTTTTGGGGAATCCTGAAAAGCGAATAAAAACGGTGCATGTAGCGGGCACAAATGGGAAAGGTTCTACGAGTCATATGTTGGCTGCCATATTCTCTCAAAACGGATATAAAACCGGCTTATACACTTCTCCTCATCTTAAAGATTTCAGAGAAAGAATAAAAATCAATGGAGAAATGATCTCTAAGGATTTCGTTATTGATTTTGTGGAAAAAACGAAAGAAATAACAGAGGAGATCAGTCCTTCTTTTTTCGAACTCACGTTTGCAATGGCATTGGAGTATTTTGCCAAAGAAGAGGTACATATTGCCATCATTGAAACAGGTTTGGGTGGTCGATTAGACAGCACAAACGTCATTCAACCTTTATTATCTGTTATCACCAATATCGGTCTGGACCATACAGATATATTAGGAGATACATTAGAAAAGATCGCTTTTGAAAAAGCAGGTATCATTAAACCCAAAACGCCCGTTGTTATTGGACAATTCAATGATGAAACCAAACCGGTATTCTTAAAAAAAGCAGAAGAATGTCATTCTGAAATTACGTTTGCCCCGGATATGTTTACGATCCTTGCTGCTCAAATTATCCGCGATTATTTAAATGTAGAAGTTGTTTCTGTAGAAACAAATACAAAGGATATTTACCGCCTTGATTTAGCGGGATTGTATCAGCAAAATAATTTATTGACTGTCCTTTCATCGCTCCATTATTTACAAAATCACTTTTCTTTATCTTCAGAAAAGATAAAGTCAGCTCTGGAAAATGTCAAGGAATTAAACGGATTACATGGACGATGGGAAGTTATAAATGCGCAGCCCAAAATTGTTCTTGACGTGGCACATAATGCGGAGGGAGTTGTCCAGTTATTACAACAAATATCTGCTACAGAATTCCGCGAATTGCATTTAATTTTTGGAATGGTAAAAGATAAGGATATCGATAAAGCACTTGCTTTACTTCCTGAAAAAGCTCATTATTATTTTACAAATGCGCAAATACCTCGTGCTCTGCCGGCTGCGGAACTAAAAGATAAAGCGGCGCATTATGGAATCAAAGGAAATGAATATCCTGATGTAAATGCTGCTTTAAAGTCGGCAATAAAAGGAGCACAGACAGACGATTTGATCGTTGTATTTGGTAGCGTGTTTGTAGTAGGAGAGGTAGAAAGTCCTGAACAGACGTTTTGATAGTTACAACATGTTCACATAACTATTTTAACAAACCCATTTTTTGCAAGGCATAAAAAATACAGTTTGCATGCAAAGATTGCTCGATCTTATTTTCCACCAAAGCTGATTTTAATTCATCAACGGTTATTTTTTCAACAATGATATCCTCGTTGGGATCCAGTTGTTGTTCACCTGTTTTTACACCTCCTTCCGCTAAATAGAAATAGGTGTAATTATCCAACACCCCCGGATTTGCTGCCACTTTACCCAGCTCAATACAAGAAGAAAAAGAATACCCCGTTTCCTCTGCTAATTCCCTCAACATTGCCGTTTGGGGCAATTCATTTTTATCTACAAAACCGCCCGGCAATTCCAGAATCTCCTTTTTAATAGGATGCCTGTATTGTTTCACCATTAACACCTCATTCTCTTTCGTAATAGCCACCGCACATACAGAAACAGGAAGTTCCACCACAAAATATTCTTCAATTATTTTACCGGTTGTTGTTTCACATTTATCTTTTCGCGCAGTAAAATATTGATGCTTACTTAAATATTCAGAGTCTACTATTTTCCAGTTCATAATGTTCGTTTTAATACCACTTCAATCTATTTCTTAGTGCCGTAATTTGTGCTACATGATGTTTTCCATGCCAGGCATAAGACTTCAACAGTTCCCAAAGAGTAATTGATTTTTGATGTTCCGGATGAAAGATTGTGCGCTGCCATTGCTCCTCACTTAATGAATACATGATTGCATACCACCTGGCATGCAATGCATGTAAAAGTGTGAGAGACACATTTACGGGAACTAGTTTGGTGTCTTCCAATAATGCCCATGCATCCTGATCATAGGGCTTTATGGATGGATTATTTTCAGTAAGTGCCCATTTAAATCTTGAGTAAGCTATCAAATGGCTATCGGCCACATGATGTATTAATTGATTGACCGTCCACCCATCTTTACGATACGCAGTGTTTAATTGTTCCGCATCTAAATTTAAAATAGTCATCTCCAACGAAGTTGGAAGTATTTTAATCTCCCGGAGAAATGAGGCTTTTAAAAGCTCATTGTACTCCTCCGAGCTTGCCGGTTGATCTTCCTCACGGCCAATAGGATAGCGGATATCATCAATTTGATCCATTAGAATTAACGGACAATTTCGATCAGTTCAATATCGAAAATCAACGCCGCTCCACCAGGGATATCTCTTCCGGCTCCGCGATCACCATACCCAAGTTCTGATGGTATAAACAATCTCCACTTGCTACCTACAGGCATCAATTGAAGCGCTTCTACCCAACCCTGAATCACTCCCGTAACCGGTATTTCAAGAGGTTGACCTCTTTTAAATGAATTATCGAATTCTAATCCGTTGGTAAGAGATCCTGCATAATGAGCCGAAACTGTATTTTCTGCTGTAGGGATCGGTCCCGTTCCGGCAGTTAAAATTTCATATTGAAGTCCGCTTGGTAAAGTGATTACTCCCGGGCGCTTTTTATTTTCCTCAAGAAATTTTGCACTCTCGTCTTTAACTGCTTTGTTTTTTGCGTTCATAAATTCTTGTAATTTTTGTTGAATAGTCATATTCGCTTCTTCAGATGTTATTTCCGGTTTGTTTTTATATACGTCAATAAACCCCTTTTTTACCATATCCCCATTGATACTTTCAAGACCCTGCATTTTATAAAACTCTGCTACCTGAACTCCAATTGCATAGCTAAGACTGTCTTCAGCGTTCATCACTTTCGCAACAGGTGCTACAGGTTTTGCAGGCGCTTTTTTTGCCTGGGCAAAAGTAGCTGATACGGGCAGTAAAAGGAAAGACCAGAGTATTAATTTCATATTGTGTTCATTTAAAAGGGATGCAAATATAGTTTAATTGCCGAATGAAATATTGTTCCGGAAAGTTAATCAAAAGAAAGATTCAATTGATGCCTTCGGGCAAATAAGAAACCTTCAGTTATTGAATTTCCACACCGTTTTGACCGGTTTTTTTACGATGGCAAGCCATTATAAAATAGATTCCAATTCTTTAAAATGCCGGATAATATACGTTGGTTCGATATCGCAATCCACATTTATATGGTTTGCAAAAATCGTATCCATTCCTGCTTTTTTTGCTCCCATGATATCTGCATTCAAATTATCCCCAATCATAATTCCATCTTGCATATTACAGCCGGCTTGCTTTATAGCGTATTCAAATATTTCTTTCTTTGGCTTGACAGAATTTGAAATTTCTGAAGTAATCAAATGATTAAAATATCCTTCCAGCTTAGAGTGTTTTAATTTACTACGCTGAGTTTTTTCAAATCCATTCGTAATCAGATGAAGCTCATATCCCTTATTCTTCAAATAGTCCAAAATCTCAAAGGTGTAATCAAAAACGTTTTTCTTGGTGGGTAATACCTCCAAAAAATAAGCACCCATATCTTTTGATAATTTCTCATCCGCAATTTTAAAATCCAGTAAAGTTCGCCACATTCTGCGCCATCTTAATTCCTGACTGGTGATATATCCTTTCTCGAACCGCGTCCACAAGATTGCATTGTGTTTTAAATAGGTATCGTAAAAAAACTCAAAAGGGCCAATTGCTTTTGCTTCCAGATTAAATTCTTCATAAAGTTCCGATAGTGCCTCCATGGCATTTGTATCAAAATCCCAAAGAGTATGATCAAGGTCAAAAAATAAATGAGGATAATTCAAGATAAACCAGTTTTAAAATGTTTGCTTCACGTAACTTTCTGATTTAGATTAAATTTGCTATCATTAACAGCAGGATAAAAACGAAAATCACATGATGAATATTGTCATTACAGGAGCGGGCAAAGGTATGGGAAAAGCATTAACCCATCGGTTTGCCGCAAGCAATAATAACATTTTTATATGCTCGAGAACAGAGATGGAGTTAAAAGCAGTACAGCAGGAAGTAAAGAATCGTATTCCCGATGCGGGTGTACAGTATTTCGTAACTGACCTTAGTACCAAAACGGGGGTAGATGAGTTTGCATCATGGATTGAGAACCAGGGAGTAGTAGTGGATATTTTGATAAACAATGCCGGAAACTTTATTCCGGGAAGTGTACATAATGAGGAGGATGGAACCCTTGAAAAAATGATTGAAATCAATTTATACAGCGCATATTATTTGACCAGGGCATTATTGCCCAAAATGATCGAAAACAAAAAAGGCCATATCTTCAATATGAGTTCTATCGCGGCACTACAGGCATATAACAATGGAGGGGCTTATAGTATTAGCAAATTTGCTCTAACGGGATTTAGTAAAAACCTGCGGGAAGAAATGAAACCTCACAATATCAAAGTAACAACTGTGTATCCGGGCGCTGTTTATACTGACTCATGGGCAGAATCCGGAGTAAGCCCCGAAAGGATCATGGAGGTAAATGATATTGCAGAGCTGATTTATTCAGCTGCATCCTTATCCCCACAAGCCTGTGTGGAAGACATTATAGTCCGGCCGATAAAAGGAGATTTACCGTAGTGTTTTTTTCGTAATTCTCTGTTAGTTAACCTTTCTTTAAAACCATTTCAAGTTACATTTGTAATTCACTTTTTTCTTAAAATGATTCTAACTCTACGATCAGTTATTATTAAGTACATTTTGCTGGTGGGATTATTTTCCTCTGTAACAGGTATTCAAAAAAGTGTCGCACAGGCAACATTCTCTGTCATTTGCCCGGATAAAGAAATTGGGAAAAATGATTTTCTGCGAATTGAATTTAAAGTGGAGAATGCAGAATATATCGAAACAATCATTCCGCCAAACTTTAAAGGATTTACCATAGTCAGCGGCCCCAATCAGCAACGGGGAATGACCTCTATTAATGGAAAAACGGAAACCTATGTATCCATTGGTTTTACCCTTCAGCCTTCAGGTCCCGGTTCTTATAAAATTGGATCGGCTACAGCAAAGGCAGATGGGAAAGAATTTACTACCAAACCAATTACTATAAAAGTATCCAAGGAAGCAAATATCGTATCTGGAAAAAACCCCAACAATTCCTCCCCTTTCCCAAATTTAGGATTTGATTTTGCGCCGCCCAGGCCCACAAACAGATTTGACGATTACATTTTAAAACCGGGAGAAAATCCGGAAGAAAAAGTAAAGAAGAATCTTTTCTTAAAATTAGATGTTAACAAAACGAGTTGCTATGTAGGCGAGCCGCTCACTGCTGCTTTTAAATTATACAGCAGACTTCGTTCTGAAACGCAAATCACAGACGCACCTTCTTTTAATGGGTTTTCTGTTAGCGAATTAGATTTTGACAGTAATGTCCGCATTGAAGAAATTGACGGCAGAAAATACAATACATATACTTTAAGAAAAGTACAGTTGTACCCGATGCAGGAGGGAGAAATTCTGCTCAGTCCTTTGGTAGCAAATAACCGTGTTACGTTTTTTAAACCCGAACACGCGGAGAGGAAAAGACAGGATTTGTTCTTCGATCTGTTGGAGAATATGTCTGACAGAAATTCCTCACAAAGTTCTGTTGTACAAAAGGATATTGAATTAAAAAGCGAGCCACGCACAATACATGTAAAACCTTTACCGGACAAAGATGTTCCGGCAAACTTTAAGGGTGCGGTGGGAACCTTTTCTATTCGTGCTGAGGTAGATAAGGATCAATTGTCGACAGATGATGCAGGTAATTTGCATATTATTATTAGTGGCAGTGGGAATATACAGCTTATTAATGCCCCTTCTGTATCCTGGCCTGCAGGCATAGAAGGTTTTGATGCACGAATGAAAGAAGAACTGGAAAGATCGTCAGTGCCTATCAGAGGCCGCAAAACGTTTACCTATCCGTTTACATTATCCAAAGCCGGAGAATATATTCTTCCGCCTGTGTCCTTTTCATATTTTGATCCCGAAACATCTACCTACAAAACAATAGAAACTAATTCAATTAATTTGCATATAACACAAGGGCATAAAAAAGTGCCACATCAAATTGCGAAGTCTCAAAACAATTATAACGCGGGTTTCATGCAAGCCAATTCTTCAGAAATCATTTACGGAACTGCAGGATCTATACTTGTTTTACTCCTTATTTTAATGGTGAGAAACAATCTAAAAAAGAAAAGAGAAACAAGCAGAAAAGAGATCATTATTGATGATATTAAAAATGCTTCGAAGGACGCCCCATCTATGTCTATTCCTGAAAACCCATTATTGGAAGCTCATGAAAAACTGATTGAAGGAAATGCCAACGAATTTTTTGTGGTGCTTAACAGTTCAATGAAAAAATATTTATCCGGCAAATTTAATATCCCAATAGAGGAAATATCTAAGAAAAGACTGCATGAAGAATTGGACAAATGTAATGTGGGAGTAGGTACTGCTCACTTGCTAAATTCATTATTTGAAGAGATTGAATTGAATTTATACAGTAAACCACAGCAACAGCATTTACAAAACGCATTTGAAAAGGCATCTGAGGTAGTTGCCTTGCTGGATAAACAATGTTAGGATAGCTACCCTAGGAATAATTACGAGGGACTTGTTGCCCGTCTTTAAGGAGTAAATTTATATCCTATACCCCGCACAGAATGAAAATAAACCGGGTGGCGGCGATCATCTTCGAAATACTTTCTGAAGTTTAAAATGAAATTATCCACCGTCCGGGTTGTTGGATAAACATTATATCCCCATACAGCCTGAAGTATCTTTTCCCTGGTGACCACTTCATTTTTATGTTCGATTAATAATTTTAAAAGCATGCCTTCCTTCTTGGTCAGTGACACCACTTCGCCGGTATTAGTAGTGCATTCCAGAGATTTAAAGTTGATGGAATTTTTGCCAAAAGAATACTCTTCTGCAACATGTTCTTTGGAAGAAATACGATGACTTTTATTAATGAGTAAATGAACGCGCAACAGCAATTCCTCCAGATTAAAAGGCTTTGTCAAATAATCATCTGCGCCTTTTCGCAAGCCCAGCACACGGTCTGCACTTTGATTTTTTGCGCTTAACATTAATATTGGAACATCAGAATTGATCAGACGAATATTTTCACAAACGGTGATGCCGTCTATTTCAGGAAGCATAATATCTAAAATGATCAGATCGAAATATTCATTTTGAAATGCTTTAATTCCTTCCAGGCCGGTATAAGCAGAAGTCACTTCATACCCTTCCAACTCGAAATTTAACTTAAGAGTATCCTGTAAATTCTCTTCATCCTCTATCAATAAAATTGATGCTTTTTTTTGTTCCATTTCATTGTTTTTAATGTCCATCAAACTGAATAAAAGCGAAGCTGTATAAAAATTAATTCCCCTATCGCTATTCCCTTTAGAAATTGACTTTTAAGAATGACTCACTTTGCTTTCTTTGAATACCATTTCAAATATACAACCTTGAGGAGTGTTATCAAGAACCTGAATTGTTCCCTGATGTTGCTTAACAATCCTTTTTGTAAGATATAATCCTAAACCTGTGCCTTTAGCTTGTCGTTTTGCCCCGCGGAAATACTTTTCAAAGATTTTCTTTTTTTCTTCGTCAGGGATGCCATTTCCTTCATCAATCACCTGCAACCGAATATATTTATCATCCTTAAATAATTTCAGAGTGACTGTTTCATTTTTACCTGAATATTTCAGGGCATTATCTATTAAATTATTAAGCGCCATCTGCAGCAATACCTTATCCCCATTAATAAATATTTGATCTTTAAGCACCAATCTAAAATTTCTTAATTGAAAACGTTCGGCAAAATCGTCTACGGTTTCTCTTATTAATTCTGCTGCATCAAACCTTTCGCGGGTAAGCGTGTATCCCCCGGAATCAAATTGACTTAACAAGAGCATATTATTACACAAAGAATTTAACCGGTTTGTTTCCTGAATTGTGCTCGTTAAAATTTTTTGCTGTTGTTCCGGTTCAAGTTGCCTTTTTCGCATTGTCTCCAAATTCAGTTTGGTGACAGCTATCGGAGTTTTCAATTCATGGGTTATGGCCATCATGAAATTCTGTTGCTGCTGAGATAATACCAATTGCCTGTTCACTAATCTAAATACAAATACTGCCCCTGCGATAATGAAAAGTAAAAAGGTAATTCCTTCTCCGGCGTACTGCGCTGTTTTCCGCCTTTTTTCATCCTGTATTTTCAACAATTTCTGCTCCCGCAAGGGATCATTAACTTCGACATTGTTTTCTTTAAAAACAGTAATTTCCTTGTTTTGTGTAGCCAGAGATATATACCAGAATAATAAAGCCGCAATGATATAGGACAATAAAAACCAATAAAAAATGTAAATAGTCCGTAAGGGTTTTACTTTTATGCGCTTCTTAAGTGACCGATAATCCATACCTTTTTATTTTATACACTTGAATCATGTGTACCTCCGCCATCATTGCAGGAATAATTAGTTTGGAATTTTTTCAATTCTCAAACCCACGTTCAATATGTAATTTAATGGGTTTTCACGCATAATCTGAGCAATCGTAAAATCATAGTCGCCCAACTTATTAAAAGATACGGGCCCTGGCGAAATCAATTCTCGGATCTCATAAATATTATCCATACCAGTTCCTTTCCAGGAGGCGCCTTCCGTAAGACGAATATTTAAATTTTGAAAACTCATGGAATCTTCCGGCGCACGGGAACCTACCCGCAACCAGATATTATTATACCCATATAGATCTGTATGCATTAGTACCACATAAATATTATACAAGGAAGCAGTATCACTAATATGAAAAGAGAATTCCGGCACATTGTTATAAAACCACTTTTGAGAAGGAATCTGAGCTTGCTTTTCATACAAGTCAATCTTTCCACAAGAGCAAAACGTTGCGATTAATAAGGAGATAAAGAATGCTTTTTTCAAATCGGAGATTTTCATAAAAATAGTTCGTTTTGATGGCTTGACAAGTAAACTCCCCAGACAAGATCCGGGAGATTTATTTAAAGGACATTAAATATCTGTTCTTTGGCTTTTTCCAAATTATCTTTCATGAGCACCACACATTTCTGAATTTCAGAATCATACGCTTTGGAACCAGTTGTATTTATTTCGCGGCCTATTTCCTGCACAACAAAAGCTAACTTCTTACCTTTTGTTTCTTCTTCGTCATTCAATATTTCCAGAAAATATTCACAATGATTTCGAAGGCGTACCTGCTCTTCCCGGATGTCAATTTTTTCCACATAATAAATCAGCTCCTGCTCCAGCCTGTTTGCATCATAGTTATCGTTCCCTACGTGTTCCTCCAGCAATTGAACCAAATCTTCTTTTAATTTTATTCTTCTTTTAGGTTCCAGATTTAAAATTTCTTTTTCCTGAGCAGTGATTTGTTCTATTCTTAAACGCAATTCTTTATCAAGGGATTTCCCTTCTTCCTCTCTATGATAGTTTAATTGGTCCAACGCTTTATTGATGACACTTTTCAAATCTGCCAAAGCTTTTTCATCCAGCACTTCTATACTTGGAGTAACCACCTCCGGCAATCGCAGCAAGGCTCCAAGCACAGAGTTTGTATCGATAGATAATTCATTTGCCAACCCTGCAATTTGCAAGTAATAGGATTTTATCAGTTCCGTATTTATTTCAACAGGCTTTGTGCTACCATTATGCTTTATAACAATAAGACATTCAACAGTGCCACGTAATAATTTTTCCTGCAAGAGACTTCTGATCTCAAATTCAAAAGGCTTAATCAATGCAGGGATTTTCAAATTAATATCCAACTGTTTTCCATTGAGAGATTTTATTTCTACCAAATACGTTTTACCATCGATAGTCTGTTCCCATCTTCCAAAACCCGTCATTGATTTTATCATATATTCTTATTTAGAAATTTTCAGCAAGTTATACAATTCTGATTTAGATAGTACTTTCATTTCACCAGGCAACAGATCTTTTAAGGTGAGATTTTCAATCCTGTAACGGATTAGCCTTAAAGTTGGGAAGCCTGCTTGTGCAGTCATCCTTCTCACCTGTCGATTTTTGCCCTCTGTCAATGAAAGAGAAATCCAACTATCCGGAACAGATTTTCTAAATCGTACCGGTGGTTCTCTTTTACTAACCTTCGGTGGTAATGTAAACTTTTTTACCTGACTTTTTTTTGTTTGATATTTTTTCCCATTGATAGAAATGGTGACGCCTTCTTCCAATGCCTTTAAAGCTCTATCATCAATATCTCCCTCTACTTGTACCCAATATTCACGATCATGAGCCTGAGCAGGATTTAATAAAAGGGCATTTAACTTTTTATCGTTTGTCAAAATCAGTACCCCTTCACTATCATAATCCAATCGCCCAACAGGATAAACATCCGTTGGCACATCAAAATAATCCTTCAACGTTTTCTTCCCTTCTACAGGAGAAAATTGAGATAAAACCTGAAAAGGTTTATGGATGACAAAGTAATTGTTCAAGAAAAAATTTTTTGAAAAAGAAGGTTTTTTGAATAATAAAGCCCGTAAGAATTCACACGGGCTTTGTTATGTAGATGGGTTAGTAAATACAGGGATTAAATTCCCTACACAATATTAAAAATAATTTTTGCTTAAATAAAAAAAATTAATGCTTTTTTTATTAACATTTTAAAACAAATGTGGATAAGGCAAAGACTTACCCTTTTTCCTGAATTAATTTCCAGAATGAAATCATTCAATTTTAATCAAAAATAAAAAGAACACACATCTCTTGAAACTATGATGAATAAAGGGTTTCATTAAATTTTACAAGAAACTTATTTTACTTTTATTCAAACGAATTAAAGACTCACTTTTAAGAAAAATGCAGGCGTTCGAGAATGATGATTTTTCAAAAAAAAATTAATTATTTTAAAGGCATAGATGCGCTATTTGCCACAAACTTTATCTTTGGCGATATAAAAAAATAGTATGAATTTTCCCACACCTGTTTCAGCAGAATGGATCGCTGAATTTATCTCCGCAAAAATCATCGGCAAGAAAGATTCTTTCGCTACCGGTATCAATGAAATTCACAAGGTGAAAGAAGGTGATATCGTTTTTGTAGACCATCCAAAATATTACGATGCCTGTCTGAACAGCGCAGCCACTTTTATCATTATTAATGCAGAAAAGGAAGTGCCTGCGGGAAAAACATTATTTATTTTAGATGATCCATTTGAAGCTTACTTAAAAATAACCAATCATTTCAGGCCGTTTATTCCTTCGTCAAAAATGATCAGTGATTCTGCGAAAATCGGGAAGAACACCATCGTCATGCCGAATGTTTTTTTGGGCAATCACGTGTCCATTGGCGACAATTGCATCATCCATCCGAATGTATCTATTTACGATTATACAGAAATAGGAAACGATGTAGAAATACATTCAGGTACTACAATTGGCAGCGATGCATTTTACTTTAACACTAAAAAAGACCGGGAAGCCTGGTTTAAAAAAATGCATAGCTGTGGCAACGTAATGATTCATAACAAAGTAGAAATCGGCGCCAATTGCACGATTGACCGGGGTGTGAGTGATTCCACCATTATAGGTATGGGAACCAAATTGGATAACATGGTGCACATTGGTCATGATGTAGAAATTGGAAAAAATTGCCTGATCGCTGCACAGGTAGGTATAGCAGGCGGAACCATTTTAAAAGACGGAGTAACACTTTGGGGACAGGTAGGTGTAAACAAAACGATTACCATCGGAGAAAATGCGGTGATAATGGCGCAGTCCGGAGTGTTGTCAGATATTGATGGCAATAAATCGTACTGGGGATCACCGGTAGAGAATTTTTTCGCTAAAAAAAGAGAGCTCGTTTTATTAAAAAGATTACCGGAGATATGGGCTAAAATAAAAGATAAAAAGTAAGGGAATGGTTTTACAATAATAGACAGCTAATCATGCGCAAATGATCAAGCCATTAGTTAAAACGGCTTGATAGAAAGTTTGTTTTTGAGTTCTCAGATTATGATTGCTCCTCGTATTTTTTGATAAATTTCATCAACAGTTCTTGTAGCTCTGCCAACTGTTTTGCAGAATAATTTTTCCTTTCAATTCCTTCCATTAATTTTTTGATATCATCGATCGTTACCGGTTTTGATCCCTCATTGATGATGATATTTTTTTGCTCTTTCATTTCCACCATTTCATCTTCTCCTGCAATTTTCTCCTTTTTAATGCTGATATTCTCATGACCGGAAACAGATACAGAATCTTCCGGCTTGTAGGAAGGGAGTTCTTCTTCTATTGGCATAGCAACTTCTTTTATCCCATAATTATATGGAAGCATGTCGCCTACTTTTTTAAAGGCCAGATAACCGTTGGTTGTGATATCTTCCTGATCGTAGAAAAAACCGTTTTTCTCGATCACGATCCAGGCATCCTTTTCAAATGTAAGAGTGGATAACTGAAACGTTTTTGCTTTAATTGAAGAGTCGGAATCCAGGTAGTTTTTTTCCGGTTTATCGCGATTATAAATTAATGCTACATCTTGTTGATTTGGCCTAAAATGCACCGTTTGCAAACTGTCATCCTTCCTATAATTTAATGCCCCATACACATTGCCCAATCTGATCGGAGTTTCCTCACCATCTTTTTTTACAATAAACTGAACTTCAAATCCATTTTCAGCTAAAGCCCGATCGTACAGGCTTCTCATAAAATGAAGTTTGGAACCGTTGAAAGCTTTCTCCCGGTTGGCTTTCCACATTCTTTTTTGCTCATCTGTTCCCTCCATTTCTTCAAATAATGGTTGACCGGTAAATAGATTCGCATTGGTATTATAATGATTGACAAAAGAATCGATCGCAAATTTTATAACATACCCCAGGGCAAAATTATCCACTATCAAAGGCTCCTTTGAAAGCACTTTCAGGGAGTTTCTTCTTTTATTGAAAAAGAAACGAAGATCCTCCGGATTTTTAATGACACATTGTTTTCCAAATATTGATTTCCCAATAAAATTATCTGTAAAGAATGCGCCGTATTTCTCCCATCCATTTTTCACCTCGTTTGTGATGACAATATTTACTTCTTCCAGTGCCTTTACTTTTTCGTTCAATTCAAAATTCACGTTGCCTTCCTGAGCTATCGATCTGCTGACTCTTTTGATTTCAGTTTCAAATCCGGTAAACGTCACTACCAAAGAATATCCACCATCCGGTAGCCAGATTTTAAAATCCCCTTCTTCATTTGTAACAGCTCCGATAGTGGTATTTTCAGCAAAAACAGAAGCGCCGGGCAATGGAGCTTTTGTAGTAGCATCTGTAATTTTTCCTTTTACAAAAAAGTAAGAGCTCTGCGCCTGCACAGATGCAGTGATCCCTGATAACACAAAAACAAAAGCGAATAAAAGGAATGTAAAAACGGACTTTTTCATCGGAGAATTTCTTTTATTTAAAGATGATATTTTTCTTTCATTGCCTTGCAAGTATACTCAATCGTTTCTTCAATATCTGTAAAACGAAATCCGGGCAAGGTGTTTCGTATTTTACTATTATCAAAGTAAACCTTTGCCTGAGCCGTCCGCGCTGTTTCTTTCGTCAGTAAATGTTTTTTCCCGGTAAACATCGTTTTTATTGCTTCCAGCCTCCAGACAATCTCTGCAAGTAAAGGTGTAACGCGTTTGTGGGGCGGTTTCTTATTAAAACAACGTGCAATGGAAAAAAATATTTCTTTATAAGGAACATTATCTCCATTTAAAATAAACCTTTCTGCATTCTCATCTGAATTCATCAGCAGTATCATTGCCCTGACTACATCGCGAACATCTACAAATCCGGATACACCTTCTGTGTACCAGGGAAATTCATTGTACGCTGTTTTAAATATTGCAGCAGAACCAGTTTCCCAATTATTGCCTCCCAATATAATTGACGGATTTACAATAACCGCTTGCATCCCTTCGCCAATACCCCGCCAAACTTCCATCTCTGCCAGGTATTTTGATTTACCATACATACTATTACTCGTTTCTTCGGTCCAGTTCATTTTTTCTGTAACCGTTTC
>JBDSBN010000376.1:0-49388 GCA_039921585.1 Ginsengibacter sp.
CATAAGCAAACTTAATGTCTGGCTTTATATTACTAAGAAGGTATTTGAATGATTTCCCAACAAATTCTTCCTTATTTGTCATTAATTTTTTAGAATCCTGAATTGACTTCACTAATTGAGCGTTACACGAGCTAACTAAAAATAAAAGTGTAATCAATAATGCTATAGTATTTTTCATTTTAAATCTTTTATTTATAAACAATCATTTTTTTGAAACGTTTTAATCCCATATTGATTTGGAGGACCTTCCTTCGCATTTTGTCTTTTGAATTTCCCTTCAGAATTTTCCTTTAAAAGTGCGATACCACAATTGTATTTTTCTAAAATATAAGAGATTGAAATTTCTTTACTAGCATTAGATTCTTGTACCATTTGTCGAATTTCATTATCTATGATTTCAGGGAAATCAGGCTCAAATGTTGTTCCCTCTGGTGCTGGCACTCTTGGATATTCAAGATTAAAATCTATTGCTTTCTGCAAATTTGTGATGACTAATGCATATACTGTTCCATTTGGTAAGGTTATAAATCTTTGATAATCGGGATTATTTTTAGCTAAATCAATAAAGCCATAAATATCTCCACTTGATGGTGGGATGTTAGTGGGATGGTTGTGTAAATCAGCAAATCTATTCTGAATAGTAGGAACTGTTGCGCTGTTGTCCCCTCCCTGCACTATATTGGAAGTGATAATATTCCCGGAAGCGTCTTTACCAAAGGCAACACTATGTTCTCCGCCAAACTGGTTATATGCATTTCTAATCTCATTCAATTTGGTATTAAACTTTGTCGTTTTTGAAAGTGCTGTGGCGTTTTCGGAGGCGTCTTTTGCTTCTGCACATGGATCGGGCTGTGGATCAGGATCAGGTGAAGGCGCATCGCCACCTCCACCTCCACCTCCCCAATCGCCATCATCAATTTTTTCCTCGTTCCTATCGCCTGTGCAAAAAATATAATAGGATGTATGAGAGTATGTTACACATTCGACGTCACCCCAACAATAAACACTGTATTCAGTGAATGAAAAAGTGGAGCATGATGAACGCTGAACAGATTTGTTTTCAGCAATAACCTTCGGTTCTTCGTCATTTCTAACCCGTTTTACCCGAATAAAACTTTTGTCCATTTCTCTCTTTACCCAAAGTCTTTTCTTTTCTCAGTTTAGAAGAAAGTAACTCAGAATTGTCACTTCATTTTTATTCCCATTTTCATCCTGAATGATTTGGCCGGAAGACGTAGATAGTATAGCAGCCTCAAGTTCTTCATTTGGCAAATTCCGGAAAACCATACTGAATTGTGAACTTCCTGAAGATTCTTTAAAATGAATGTCAGGATTTTGATTAAATAAAAAGGGAACTTCTAAGTATGCTCTTCCATTATAATCATAATTTTTACTTTTGCTCCAATCTAATTTTCCGGAAATTACGTTTTTATCATCTGTTCTAATATATATATCGCCATTTTTAAACGATAAACCATTCTTATTTAGCCAGACTTTATATTCTATATTCCGGGAATTTTCTATTGTTTCCGGATCATTCAGATCGCTTTGAAGTTTTTCCGTTCAACGAATATAATCGAAATGTTAATAAAAAGAAAAGATCTTGTGAATTATATTATTCTTTTTCAACAGATTAAAAAAAATGCTGCCATCCAAAACTTTGTTTTGGATGGCAGCATTTTTCCTTTGCGAATCCCAATATCTTTTATAATTAAGTTTTTCTGGCTTTACCTACCGCCTACGTACCCTACTTCAACAGTCCAGCATGAACTTCCTTCTCCAACAAATTCTTATAAATGAATTTCGTTTTCAGGTTAGCAAAGTGTAGACCTTTATTTCCACCCCAGCCATGACGGCCATCAGGGTAAATCATGAACTCAAAATCCTTTTTTGCATCCTGTAGTTTACCGGCCAATTGAAGGCTATTCTGTTCATGCACATTATCATCCATTTCACAATGTACTAATAATAATCCACCTTTGTATTTATCTATCCAGGTAAACACAGAGCTGGATTTATATCCTTCGGGATTATTTTGTTGTGTACCCATAAATTTTTCTGTGTAATGAGTGTCATATAAATGCCAGTCTGTAACAGAACCTCCCGCCATACCGTATTTAAATACATCTGAACCATACGTGACCGCATAAGCGCTTAGGTAACCTCCATAGCTAAATCCCGTAATGCAAATCTTTGCCGGATCTGCCTGGTTGTTTTTAATAAGATGATTTACGATCGTGGTATAATCCTTCATTTCCCAATACCCCAGATTGCGGTGCATATAATCTACTCCCTGCTTTCCAAAATGACCACTAGCCCGGTGATCCATTGCTATTTGAATCACTCCTTCTTTTGCATACCATTCTTTGTTGGCATTAAAACTCCAATTGTCCCAAACTGTCCCCGCATCAGGACCTCCATAGATACTAATTAATACCGGGTATTTTTTATTCGGGTCCATATTGGTAGGCCAGGTAACCATAGCCGGAAGTTCGAATTTACCATCATCACTTTTTACACGGATCAGCTCCGTTTTAGCTAGGTTATAATCATCAAATTCACTCCCTTTGCTATCACCTAAATCAGCTAATCGTTTACCGGTATTATCCAGTAAAGTCATTTTTGTAGGAGTGTTTGCATTGCTATAAGTAGTTATAAAATATTTGGCATTTGGCGATAAACGGATACGATGATTATAATCTCCGAAAGTGAGACGCTTCATATTTTTGCCGTTTAATCCCACACGATAAAAATCTGTGCGGGCGGTGTTTTCCAAACTGCGCGCAGAAAAATAAACAACATTATTTTTTTGATCAATAAAATCGATGTTCGTTACAGTGAAGTTTCCGGAGGTGATGGGATTGATCAACTTTCCGTTTTTATCATAATAATACATATGCTTCCAGCCTGTCTTATCACTCGTTACTAAAATATTTCCATTGTCTAAAAAAGTCATTCTCCCCAGATCATTCATATCCACCCAGGTCTTTTGCTTTTCTTCGTAAAAGAGTTTTTTAGAACCAGTGTTCATATTCACATCATAGATCTTAAAATCATTTTGATCACGATTGACCCAAAGAGCTAATAAAGATCCATCCTGCTTCCAGTAGGGCATTCCAAAATATTGGTCATCTTTTTCATTGAAATCCGCCCAAACTATGCGGGCATCATCCAAATGAGCGATTCCCACTTTTACTTCCGGATTTTTATCGCCGGCCTTTGGATATCGCAAGCTTTCTACCACACCATGTTGCGTTCTGGCAGCTACTAATGTAAATACCGGCACCGGGCTGTCATCGGTTCTGAAAAAGGCAATTTTTTTACTGTCCGGGCTCCACCAAAACGCACGGTAGCGTGAAGGTCTTCCTAAAATTTCCTCCATATAAACCCAACTGGCATACCCGTTCATCAGAGAATCATTTCCGTCGAACGTGAATCGTGTTTCTTTTTTTGTAGCGATGTGGACAGCATAAAGGTCATTGTTTTTTGTATAGGCAACGTAATTGCTATCGGGTGAAAAAGTAGGATTTACTTCTTCTGCATCATCATTGGTGAGGCGCACTTCCGGATTGCTCCCGTTTTTAAAATAGAGATCATTATTCTTTAAAATGACGGATTTTCCACCAATATTGGTGGCTCCTCTTGAAGGTCTTGTGGTTCCTTTGTATGGAATTTCCTTCCGGGTTTTAAAATCAAATAGAAGTTGTTTGGAGGAAGAATCCCGGTGTTCTTTTTTTAAGAGGATCAGCGTGCCGTCATCTTCCCAGGATATAACCGAAGGAAGACTCGTTACAATTTCCGGCATTTTATTTTCCAGTAATTGTTGGTCGGTGAAATTTTTCTTTTGTGCATAAGTAGTTCCTGCCAGGAGGAATAGAGCCATAAATAATACAAGTCTGCCATTACGCAGAAACAATGATCGAAGCATAATTGAGTGATTTTTTTTTGAGGTGCACAAGTTAATATATTGCTGTTGATTTTGTGCAGGCCATTATACAAATGGATCATTGTGGTTATTTTAATTTTCAATTAAATCCAATTCCTAATCACCTTTGGTTAGTAATAATCATATAAAATGGAACGTTCATAAAAGCTTATTGATTATTTGAGCTATTTTCATTGTGAAATCGGGTTATGTAAATACTTAATTTTGGTCATGTTTACATATTGATATCCTATTAATTGTAGCTGAAATATAATTTCTGATAAATTTCAAGGGTTAACCAGGATTTGAAAAACAGCTGACTCAATGATTGTTTTCAAGTAGTCAATATTTCTTTTAAAGATTTTCTTAAATCTGTCCCGGATTTCTCACAGTACATAATCCTTAAAACATATTTGACAACCTAATTCAACAGGAATTCCCAAATTTTTACGATAGTTTTTTTAATTACTCTCTCAAACCCCTATCTTTGCGCAAAATTTTAGGGGAATTATGTTCTGCAAAAGTGTGAAATCCTTACTGGTAGCTGTTTTTAGCCTTGTCTTATTCATGTCGTCCGGGACTGTGTCCGCACAGGATGTCGGAACTGCCCATGAAGAGAAGGCGGAAGCGTTTGATCCAACCAAAGTAATTTTGAGCCATATCCAGGATGGATATGAATTTCATTTCTTTAGTATTGGCAATATTGATGCTGTCATACATCTGCCAATAATAATATATTCAGCGGACAGAGGTCTCTCTGTATTTTCTTCTTCAAAGTTTGGACATCATGGAGAGATGGAATACGATGGTTATCGTTTGGAAAACGGAAATACAATCGTTCCGGTAAATGAAGGAGAAACTATTTATGATATCTCGATCACCCGTAACGTGGCGCAAATGTTATTGGCAATGGCGCTTTTTGTGTTTTTGATGGTCAGTGTGGCGAAGAAATATAAGAAAGGGATCGGCGTTACATCAGCTCCAACAGGATTTCAGGGTCTGATAGAACCAATTATTATATTTGTTCGGGAAGATGTGGCGAAGATCAATTTGGGTTCACGCTGGGAGCGGTACATGCCATTTTTATTAACAGTTTTCTTTTTTATATTATTTAATACGGTCGTTGCCATGATCCCGGGTTCGGCGAATGTGACCGGGAATATTGCATTTACTGCAGTTCTTGGTGTGATAGCCCTGATTGTGATTTTAGCAGGAACAAACAAACATTTTTGGCAACATATTTTCTGGCCTCCCGGCGTACCTTTCATGGTAAAGGTGATTTTAGTACCGGTAGAGTTAGCAGGTGTACTGTTGATCAAGCCAGGAGCTCTGATTATTCGTTTGTTTGCAAACATGGTTGCAGGTCACATCATTATTTTAAGTTTCATTTCACTGATATTTATATTAGGAGAAATGACTCCGGCAGCAGGTTGGGTTTTTTCACCAATATCTGTTGCATTTACAGTGTTTATCTATTTTATCGAAATTATTGTAGCATTTGTACAAGCATTTATTTTTACCGTTTTAACGGCGGTATTCATCGGACAAGGATTTGAGGGAAGCGATCATGATGTACATCCGGGAACGATCGAAGGCGGACTTTTATAAAACTTTTTTTATCATAAACAAAAACCAAGAATTATGTCATTATTGACTTTGTTAGCAGACTATGAAATTTCCCATTTGGGAGGAGCTATCGGTGCCGGCCTTGCTGCCATCGGTGCAGGTTTCGGTATTGGTCAAATCGGTAAAGGTGCAGTAGAATCTATTGCCCGTCAACCGGAAGCATCTAACGACATTCGTGCAAACATGATCCTGACAGCTGCATTTATTGAGGGTGTTGCCCTTTTTGCGGTTATCGCGGGTCTTTTGGCTGTTTTGAAGTAGTCAGTGCACCAAGTAATTACTGCATATCAAGCAAAGGGCGGCGGATGCAGTATTTTTAAATTGCTTAAATTAAACAGAGCGGAAAAGAATCCGCATTGTAAACAATAAAATTTCAACACATGGAATTATTAGTGCCAAAGTTTGGGATGTTGATCTGGACGCTGATCGCATTTTTGATTGTCTTTTTTATTCTGGCAAAATTTGCCTGGAAGCCTATCGTAAAGGCTCTTCAGGATCGTCAGAATAATATCGATGACGCCATTCTTTCTGCCGAAAAAGTTAGGCAGGAAATGAGTCAGCTTAAAAGCGAGAATGAAGAATTACTTGCTAAAGCCCGCGAAGAAAGAAGTCAGATGATGAGAGACGCTAAAGAGACTCGCGATAAGATTATCGCCGAAGCGAAAGAACAGGCTAAAGATGAAATGAATAAAATCGTAGCTGATGCCCAGGCTGTCATTCACCAACAAAAAATGGCCGCAATCACAGATTTGAAAAATCAAATTGGAAATCTTGTACTGGAAGTTAGTGAAAAGGTTATTCGCAGAGAATTAGCAAACCAAGGTGAGCAGGAGAAGTATATCAAGGAGCTTACTCAAAATGTAGAACTGAATTAAGAAATAAATTATGAATAATCCACGTTTAGCTCAACGGTATGCCAAAAGTCTGGTTGATATATCTGTAGAAATGAACCAATTTGATGCGGTTCATAAGGATATATTATATCTGCAGGAAGTTATGAAAGTGAGCAGTGAGTTTGTGGCGATGCTCAGAAGTCCAATTATTAAAGCGGATAAAAAGGATAAGATTATCCAGGCGGTTACAAAAGATAAAATATCTAAAATAACGCAAACGTTTCTTTTACTTTTAACAAGAAAAGGAAGAGAATCAGATTTGCCCGGGATAGTTAAATCATTCATCGAGCAATTCAACAAGATAAAGGGATTGCACAATGCTAAACTAACCACAGCCTCTCCGATCAGTAAAGAACTGGTGGAATCATTTGTCCAAAAAATTAAAGCCTCTTCTTCAATTGATCATCTTAACCTGGAAACAAGTGTAGATGATAGCCTTATTGGTGGTTTTGTTTTGGAAATGGAAGGCAAATTAATCGATGCAAGTATTTTGAGAGATTTGAATGATGTAAAGAAGCAATTTGCTAATAATGATTATATTCATAAATTAAGATAAAAGATCAAAAATATTCAATATAAAATGAGCTCAGTCGATTGATTGAGCTCATTTTTTTTGGTCAAAATCGTCATTGTTGTAGCTGTATAATACTCATTAAAAAAAATAATTGCTAAAAGCTGGTTCTGATTGATTTTATCCGGCATTTACTTTTGAATTTTCTCTTTGCTTTCCTTACCTTTGCAGCCTTAAAAAAAACATTTAATATGGTTGATATAAAACCTGATGAGATTTCGGCGATATTAAGAAGCCAGCTTAGCAACTTTAATGTGGAAGCTAATCTTGAAGAAATTGGAACTGTATTGCAAGTGGGTGATGGTATTGCCCGCATTTACGGTTTGCATAATGTTAGCTCCGGTGAGCTGGTAGAATTTGAAAATGGCGTGAAAGCTATTGCCTTGAACCTGGAGGAAGATAATGTGGGTGTGGTATTGATGGGAGATAACGGCGATATTAAAGAAGGTGCACGAGTAAAACGTACCGGACAGATTGCCTCTATCAAGGTAGGTGACGGACTAGCAGGTCGTGTTATCAATACTCTTGGAGAACCTATCGATGGAAAAGGACCTATAACAGGTGATTTGTATGAAATGCCTCTGGAGCGTAAAGCGCCGGGAGTAATTTTCCGTGAGCCGGTTACAGAACCATTACAAACAGGTATTAAAGCAATCGATGCGATGATTCCGGTTGGACGTGGTCAAAGGGAATTAGTGATCGGAGATCGTCAGACTGGTAAAAGTGCGATTTGTATCGATACCATTATCAATCAAAAAGAATTTTATAAAGCAGGAAATCCTGTGTATTGCGTATATGTTGCCATTGGTCAGAAAGCTTCTACCATTGCCAACGTGATGAAAGTATTGGAAGAGCATGGTGCAATGGAATATACTACCATCGTTGCTGCTTCTGCTTCTGAGCCGGCTCCACTTCAGTTTTACGCTCCATTTGCGGGCGCTGCAATCGGGGAGTTTTTCCGCGATACCGGTCGTCATGCTTTAATCGTATACGATGATTTAAGTAAGCAGGCTGTAGCCTACCGTGAAGTTTCTCTTCTTTTGAGAAGACCTCCGGGACGTGAAGCATATCCTGGTGATGTGTTCTATCTGCATAGCCGTTTGTTAGAAAGAGCTGCCAAGATCATCTCTAAAGATGAAATTGCACAGAAGATGAATGATCTTCCTCAAAATATTAAGCATCTTGTAAAAGGTGGCGGTTCATTAACTGCTTTGCCAATAATTGAAACTCAGGCAGGTGACGTATCTGCTTATATTCCTACGAATGTGATCTCCATTACAGATGGACAGATATTCCTGGAAGGAACTCTCTTTAACGCAGGTATCAGACCGGCGATTAACGTGGGTATTTCGGTAAGTCGTGTAGGTTGTAATGCGCAGATTAAATCGATGAAGAAAGTAGCAGGTACATTAAAATTGGAGCAGGCATCCTACCGTGAGTTGGAAGCGTTCTCTAAATTTGGTGGTGACCTTGATGCTGCTACAAAAGCGATTATCGATAAAGGTGCCCGTAACGTGGAAATCCTTAAGCAGCCTCAGTTTACACCATATTCCGTTGAGAAACAAATTGCCATTATTTACCTTGGTACATTTGGTTTGATCTCTTCTATTCCTGTAAAAAATGTACAGGCTTTTGAAGAGCAGTTCTTATTAGAAATGGGTAATCGTTTACCAGACGTTCTTGCTGATTTTAAAGCAGGGAAACTTCCTGAACATGGAATTAAGAAAATGACCGAACTGGCGGAAGAAATTTCGCATCAGTTTAAATAAACATCGTTTATTCTAATTTTTTAAAAAGGGAGATCCGTAAGGTTCTCCCTTTTTTCGTTTTTATCATTAGCTATGATTCGAAAAAATGGAGAAATATTCCTCTGATTATAGAATTTTTAAGTGATTGAGGAAATTTTAAAATTTCATTAAAACAGGCAGACTTTTAATGGTCTGCCTGTTAAAGAATTCTATGAAAACTGATTATTCTTAATGCTTAAAATGCCTCAGGCCTGTCATCACCATGGCCAGGTTGTTTTCTTTGCAATACTCAATGGAATCCTTATCACGGATGGAACCACCCGGCTGTACAAAGGCGCTGATGCCTGCTTCATGCGCTATTTTTACACAATCATCAAAGGGGAAGAACGCATCGCTTGCTACCACGGCATTTTGAAGATCAAATTCAAATTGGTTGGCTTTTGCAATAGATTGTCTTAAAGCATCAATGCGGGAAGTTTGTCCGCAACCCTTACCTAAAAGTTGTTTATTCTTAACAATCGCGATCGCATTACTTTTTAAATGCTTGCAAATCAAATTAGCAAAAATTAAATCATTTTTTTCTTCTTCTGAAGCATTTCTACCTCCTGTGTCATTCCATTCTGTGAAATTGCCCTGATCATTATCTTGAATCAACAAACCATTCAGCAAAGACTTGTATTGCTGTTTGGCAGCTGGAAAGTGTTTCAATTTTAAGATGATGCGATTCTTTTTTGCATAAAGTAATGGGAGCGCATCATCCTCGAAAGAAGGAGCAATTAAAACTTCAAAAAACAGATCCTTTAATAATTCAGCCGTTGCCTTATCAACCGGGTAATTAGAAATTAATACACCACCAAATGCGCTTTCAGGATCTCCTGCAAGAGCTGCTGCGAAAGCTTCAGATGTAGAATTTCTTTGTGCTACGCCACATACATTGGTATGTTTGAAGATGGCAAATGTGTGTTCAGTAGAAGATTGGAATTCACTCATTAATTGCACTGCTGCATCTACATCCACCAGGTTATTGTAGGAAAGTTCCTTCCCATGGAGTTGTTCAAATATTTCATTGATATCGCCGGTGAAAGAACCTTGCTGATGTGGGTTTTCTCCATAGCGAAGAACTTTCTTTTCTGTGGAGAAAGGATTGGCAAAACTTGTTTTATTAAAATAATTTGAAATGGCGATATCGTATCTGGCGCAAACGTCAAATGCTTTTCTGGCAAAATCTTTTCGCTCTTCAAGAGTGGTCTCGGCATTATTTTCAGATAAAATGGTTTCCAATGAAGGGTAATCATTCTTATCGCCGATAACGACAACACTATTAAAATTTTTAGCTGCTGCCCGAATCATGGACGGTCCGCCTATGTCAATTTTTTCTATAATGGCAGCTTCATCATTGGTAGACTTAACAGTCTCTTCAAATGGATATAAATCTACCATCACCAAATCGATTTCAGGAATATTATATTGTTTCATTTCCTGCAGGTCACTTTCTACATCTCTTCTTCCTAAGAATCCACCAAACACAACAGGGTGAAGGGTTTTAACTCTTCCTCCAAGGATGGATGGATATCCCGTAAGAGATTCCACAGCGATACATGTACCACCATTTTCTTCAATAAATTTTTGTGTCCCGCCGGTACTATAAATGGTAATACCGTGTTTGGTCAATTGGGAAATAATAGGCTCCAGCCCTTCCTTATTAAAAACGGAAATGAGGGCTGATTTAATTTTCTTTTGCATGTTATATGTTGGGGAGTTTTAAAAAGCAATGACAAATGCACCCTGTTCTGAAACAGAATGAAAACGCAAAAATAACTCTTCGCACTCTTTTTTCCATTCACCAATTTTCCACATTGAATTGGAACTTGTGAAAATGATTTGCTCACACTCATAATAAGGCAATAAATCGGCTATTTTAATCTTTGGATTTTTTGTCAGGATAATATAATCTACTTTCAGTCTTTTGGGTAAAACAGGATGCATCAATGTGTCCAAAATGACAATACGTTTATCAAAAAATTTGTAAAAATTCCCGGAGGAGAAAAATACATCATTTTTGTAATCATTTTTATGAGCCTGTAATAATATGCGCGATGGTTTCAAGTGGAAATTATATATCAGCTTATTGCTCTGAACTTCAGGATCTGCTATGAATTTATATTTGTTACCGTTAATAAAGTCCAGAGCATTTTGAGAAGGAATATTATAAACGATAATAGTTCGTTGATTAAATGCCTGCCATTTTTGATGAGTGATCTGAAGTACAAAAAGTAAAGCGAGAATAAGGCCTGTTTTTAAGGCAGCCTGATTCTTTTTTATTAACCAAAAACACAAGCAACAAAAGACTGTATATAATGTTAGCGTTGACCATACAGAAAGAGATACATTTTCCCAGAGGGCAAAAGGAAATGTATTGATGAATAATACAGACTTATTCATTAGCCATAAAAATCCGGAAACAATATTCCCAATAAAATCAGCAATAACCGGAATGGGAGAAACACCAACCAAAGCGATTAAACCCCATAATGCCACAGTCGCAAGTGGTATGGCGATAATGTTTGCAATGATAAAATAGATCGGAAGCTGATGGAAATAATAAAAACAAATAGGAATTGTCAAGATCTGGGCGCTTATTGAAACAGAAGCAATTTCCCAGGTATAATTCAGGATTTTATTTTTGAAATAAAACCAATTATTAATTGGTTTTTGTAAAATAACGATTCCCAAAACGGCCAGATAAGAAAGTTGAAAGCCTACATTCCAAAGCAAATAAGGATTAAAACATAAAAGCACAAAAGCCGATAGGGCAAGGGAATTAAATATGGAAGAATTTTTCTGAAATAAAGAACCTGCTGCAATAAAACTAAACATCACAGCGGCTCGCATGACCGATGGCGGCGCTCCCGTTAAAAATGCAAAAAACCATAAGCAAAGGAGGATAATAATCGTACGTGTCGTTGTTGATCTTTTTAATAAAGGAATCTTCATGGCCATCCAATACAACAATCCATAAATGAGTGCCATATGCAATCCGGAAATAGCGATCAAATGAACTACGCCTGCATTGCTATACGCTTGTACAAGATCTTTTTCCAGATCAACTCTATAGCCAATCAGCAATGCTTTTGCAAGACCAGATTGATTTGCTCCGGAAATGTATTTTTCAATTGTATTTATTGCATATTCCCGCGAATTAAATAGAGTGCTTTTAACAAATTTGGAATTGTTTCCTTTTAAAAGGACCCATTCATTTTTTCTCAAAAATACCTGGTGATAGATCTGTTGAAATGCGAGATGTTGTATGTAATCAAACTCTCCGGGATTTCCAGAGTTTTTGATTGGTTGTAATGGTTTATTTAAAAGAAGCCGATCTCCATATTTTAAATTTTTTGATAAAGGATCCTTTGCGAAATAAATAATGAATTCTCCGATTACATTTTCTGCGGAGCTACCTCTATGAATACTTTCTACTCTCGCCAAAGCTTTGTACGATTTTGCTTTTTCTACGGGAGGTTCATTAAGATAAACGACCAGTGTATTTTCTACAGTATATTTATTTCCATACCATTTTTTATGATTTCTAATATCTTTTTGAAACGTAACCAACATGCCAAGAACAACAACTAAAAAAGACAAAATCATTCCTCGCAGAAAGGAGGTTTTGAATTTGTAATATCTTTTAAATAATCTGAAGGATAGAAAAAGAATTGCTGATGCAAGAAAACCAAAGATCATATCCTGAATCGGAAAATCCAGATAATATTGTATAATAATACCACAAATGAAAGGGAGCACGATCCGGAGAAACGGAGCTTTTTTCCAGATATATATTTTATACCTCCTTGACATAATCATCCAAAAATTTAAAAACTCAATAAAAGCTTTTAAGCGATTTGTAACTTCAAGTCAGGTGTTGATTAAAGGCCGTTCAATTATAATATGAATATACTATTTTTATAGAAACAGAACTCACTGTTTCTGGGCTTCCCAAATCAGCTTTGCTTTTATTCTTACACTTACGATTTTTTTTGAAATGGTAAAAGAATAAAAAATATTTTGCCGTTTAGAATTTCTACCACATCTTTGCGCCAGTTCTTTGTGATTCATTTATCAAGAAAGACAGAGGGATATGGCCCGATGACGTCTTGGCAACCAAAATGTAGCAATACATTTAAGGTGCTAACTCCATCCCACAGAAATGTGGGGCAGATAACAGATTCAAGTTTTAATTTTAATCTTTGGCTAATCGCCAATAAATATATTAACTCACCTGTCTCTGCCGGGTGAGTTTTTTTTTGTCCCTGATCAAGACAAATAAATACTCCCGGCAGAAAGTACAGTCCGATCTTCTGCTCTTTTTTGATAGGTTAATTGAAAGAAGAATTATTTATTCTTACAAATTTTAAAATCAACGAAATGAGCAACGCAACACAATTATTACACAGCATACCCTCTGATCCATTAACAGGTGCTATTTCGGTGCCCATTTATCAAACATCCACTTTTGTGCAGGATGCACCAGGTGAAAATAAAGGTTATGATTATGCACGCACGGGAAATCCGACCCGTACCGTTCTTGAAACATTAATAGCAGATTTGGAGAATGGATCTACAGGTATTGCATTTGGTAGCGGCCTGGCAGCGATTGATGCTGTGGTAAAACTATTATCTGCGGGCGATGAAATCCTCGCCGTGGATGATATCTATGGTGGTGCCTTCCGTTTGTTCACACATATTTATGAGAAATTTGGTATTAAAGTGAACTACGTAGATACGACCAAAATAGAAAATGTCGTGGATGCGATCACTTCAAAAACAAAATTGATCTGGGTGGAAACACCAACGAATCCAACACTGAAAATCTCAGATATTAAAGCAATCGGTGAAATTGCCAAAGCAAATAATTGTCTGTTTTGTGTAGATAATACATTCGCTTCTCCCATTTTACAGAAGCCTCTGAACCTTGGAGCGGATATCGTGGTGCATAGTGCGACCAAGTATTTAGGCGGACACAGTGATCTGATAGCAGGTGTCGTAGTTACTAAAACAGAAGAACTGGGTGCAAAAATAAAATTCATTCAAAATGCAAGTGGTGCTATCCTTGCTCCTTTTGATTGCTGGCTGGTGATACGCGGATTGGAAACATTGCATTTACGCATTAAACAACATTGCGCCAATGCGCAGGTTATTGCAGAGTTTCTGGAGAAACAACCCGAAGTAAAACAAGTGTTTTATCCGGGTCTATCAACTCATTTAAACCATGAGATTGCAAAAAAGCAATCCACTGGATTTGGCGGGGTTGTTGCCTTTTCATTAAAGGAAGATACAATCGAGGCAGCAAAAACATTTGTGACAAGTACTCAATATTTTAAATTAGCAGAAAGCCTGGGAGGAGTGAAATCCCTTCTTTGTCATCCTGCAACTATGACGCATAAAAGCATACCTGATGAAACAAGAAAAGCCGCTGGTGTATGTGACGGTTTGATTCGTTTATCTGTTGGTGTGGAGGAAGTAAACGACCTGGTAGAAGATTTGAAAAATGCCCTGCAAAAAGTGAGTGCTAAAAAAGGTATCCTTGAGCTGGTGTAATTCGTATTTGTAATTCGTCTTTTTAAATTTTAATGAATTCTTTTAATAAAAAAATAAATAATAATATAAAATGGGATATCATAAAAAATTGGTTTTAGGCATTTTTGGTTTTGGAGTTGTTGGTGAGGGACTTTATAAAGTACTTAACCAAACGCCTTCCTTAAACGCCACTATTAAAAAAGTATGTATCAAAAACAGTAGTAAAAAAAGAAATGCTCCGTCAGAATTGTTTACGGATGATAAAAATACATTGTTGAACGATCCGGAAATAAACATCATTGTCGAATTAATTGACGATGCAGAAGCTGCTTTTGACATTGTTAGCACCGCCTTTAAGAATGGTAAGCATGTGGTTAGTGCCAATAAGAAAATGATTGCAGATAATCTGGAAGAACTATTGTATTTACAAGAAAAAACCGGATTGTCCTTTTTGTACGAAGCGGCGTGCTGCGCTTCCATTCCGGTGATTCGTAACCTGGAAGAATATTATGATAATGATCTTCTTCATTCGATTAGCGCCATTGTAAATGGCTCGACCAATTTTATACTCACAAAAATGTTTGAGGATAAATTGTCCTTTAAAGATGCATTGCTCCTTGCTCAACAATTAGGTTTCGCAGAAAGCAACCCAGTATTGGATGTGGAAGGGTTTGATGGGCTCAATAAATGGACTTTCCTTTTGACTCATGCATATGGTATTATATCCAAAAAAGATGAGTTGGTTTTCTCCGGGATTCAACACATAAATAGCGAAGATGCAGTTATGGCCGATAAAAAGGATTGTGTAATAAAACTCTCCGCTTATGCTAAAAAATTGAAAAACGGGAAAGTGGCAGCTTACATATTACCTCAATTCGTGAAGAAGGAAGCCTTGCTTGCCTTTGTTAAGAATGAATATAATGGAGTAGTGATTGAAAGTTCTTTTGCTGATAAGCAATTCTTCTATGGCAAAGGCGCCGGAAGTTTCCCAACAGCATCAGCAGTAATAAGTGATATTTCCGCTTTGAGGTACGAATATAAATATGAGTATAAAAAATTGTATCACCATACACCAAATGAGTTGACAAATGATTTTTATTTAAAAGTATATGTTGGATTTACAGATTGGGAAGATGTGCGAAAAGATGATTTTGAAAGCATCGAGGAGTGGCATTCTAATGATCAGATCAATTATCTGATCGGTGTGATTCATTTTGATAAACTGGCTAAAAGTGATTGGTGGAAAACCAATGAGGTTTCTCTTGTACTTACGGATGATCCAATCATTGAATCATTGGATGTTATTAAATTAAAAAAACGCAGCCTGGCATTAGCTGGTTTTAACGGCGGAAACGGGAAACCGGAATAACCGAAAATTCTAAAAGCAAATGATAACTATTGCGTACTTCTAAATAAAGTTTTAGAATTGTGATTGAAATTCATTTTAAATCCGGTCTCATAATGGGCCCGGATTTTTTTTTAAGAAAAGAGAATCTTGATTTTAAAACTATTTTAAGTTCTGGGAGTCAAATTTTCGATATCATCCAAGTCCTTATGTCTGCCCGCTGCTTTCTTGGCTTGTAAAAGGTGTGTTAAGTGGATTAAACGAACTTTTAAATTTTCTATTTCTACTAAATTTGCGGCTAAGAAACTTTCATCAAAATCAATACCTTTTACAGCGGTCATTATATCAATACTTCGAGGTGGTCTTCCAAAAGTGAATACATTTAGATCAGGATTATTCAAGAAGTTTTCCTCTGTCATGTCAAAAACAGGCATTCCAAATGTTCCAAATGCTTTTACTAATCGGTGGTAATTTTCTTTTGTTTTATTTATCCAAATATCTAAATAACCTGTGGTTCTGGAATATCCATGAAGGATTACAGAATACCCTCCAACAAGCAGATATTCGACGTTATGCTTATTCAGTGATGAAATGAAATCTTGAAAATCTTCATTGAAAATATTACCCATTTCCTCTGGTTCTGATTTTGAAAAACGATTTATCCATTTTGGGAGGATTATTAATGTCAAAATTATAAGCAACACTATTCAGGTAATTAGCTGCCTGTAATCTCTTTTTGTACGTTTGAGACTTCCAGTAATTTAAATTATGAGAAGCTTCTTTAATAGATCGATGTTTAAAAGCTGTTCTGTCAAGTTTTTCTAACTCCATTTAATTTTTGTATGTTTCAACATGTTTGTCTTGCTAAAATACTTTAATTTTTTTTATGAATTGGAAGAGGAAATAAATCTTGTCAATCTGTTATCAGTCTACCCTTCAAATGATGCTTTTAGTTTTATGCATTCCCTATAATTTTTTGAATAAAATCAAATTAGTTACATCTGGGTCTTATTCTCATTTCTGGTTTAAAATATCTCATTTTTTAAAGGGATGTTATTAAATAAGGCATTAATTTGTATTTCTAAACAAGTGCATATGAAAAAGGTACTTCTGCTTATTTTTTCAATCATCTTTTTTTCAGGAATGAAAGGCGTGGCTCAAAAAGCACCCATGGAGGAATTGAAAAAACGAATCAATGCACTTCCGAATGATACGGCCAGGGTATACGCTTATGTAGATTATGCAATGGAATTGGAAAATATCGATCTTGATTCTGCCGAATTATATTACCAAAAGGCTGCCGCCTTGAGTGAGCAATTGAACTTTTATATGGGTAGAATCCGGTATGCCCTTAATTATACCGCCGTCCTGAATATGCAGGGAGAACTACAGAAATCAAAGGAGATTAGTCAGTGGATCTTAGCTCTCACAATCCAAAAAGCAGATACCTTAAACAGGGCAAAAGCACACAATAATCTTGCGAATGCATATAATTTTATGGCAGTATTTGATTCTGCTTTTCATCATTATGTCCAATCGGCTAATTTTTTTTCCGCCATTAAGAGAGAGGAACACCTGCACATTTTATACAGCAATATCGCCATGGTGTTGCACAATTTGCTACGATATGATAAGGCGATTGATTATAACCGAAAATCTGTTGAATATTCCATCAAGGCAAAGGATAGTTTACAACTTTCTTCTTCGATAGTAAATCTTGCTACTGTGTATTCTACGCTTGAACAGTTTGATAGTACTGAAAATCTTTTAAAGAAAGCTATCCCTTATTTGGAAAAAACAGAGAGTCATTATCCTTTATCCGCCGCTTACATTGCTCTTGGGAACGCGCAATCCAAATTAAAGAATTATCAGAAAGCCAAAGAAAGTTTTTTAAGATCCATCCAAAATGCGCAGGCCATTAACTATTCACAAAATATGGCTATCGCGTATAATGGCCTGGCGATGATTCATTATCATCAAAATTCATACAATAAAGCAGACGAATATTCAGATGACGCGCTGCGGTATATAGACTTTTCCCAGGGAGCTGATCTGTTACAGCTCTACAAATTGAAAGCGGGTATTAAGGCAAAACTTGGTGACCATAGCAAGGCATACAATTATCTTATCGATTATATTGAACTGAATGATTCTATAGCGGGAATGTCTACCCGAAGAAATGTATCGGAACTGGAAGAGAAATACCAGGCGGCAAAAAAGGATAAGGAGATTCTTCAAAAACAATTACTACTTGAAGAAAGCAGGGATAGTCTCAAACAAAGAAATATCTGGTTATTCATCGCTTTGATCGTTGTTTTGCTGTCAGCAACCATTGCCTTTAACTATTATCGTTTTTATAAACAAAAACAAAAGCTGTATGCCAAAGAATTAATTACATTACAGCAGCAGCAGGAGTTAGAACGCCTGCAAGCCGGACTTGATGGTCAGCAATCAGAACGGAAGCGTATCGCCGCGGAAATGCATGACGAGCTTGGCTCCGGACTTACGTCTATTTTATTTATGGCAGATAGCGCATTGAATAATGAGCATAAAATTTCTGAAAATATGCCTAAAATAGCTGAAGCCGCCCGGGGAGTGATGGATAATATGAATGAAATAATCTGGAGTATGAATTCGGAATATGATTCATTGGAAGACCTGGTATCCTATATCCGTCACCACTCTGTAGAGTTTCTCTCACAGGTGAATATGCCCTATCGTTTCCAAATTCCGGATGAGATCCCCTTTGTAGATATACCGGGAGCCCATCGCCGGAATATTCATCTGGTCATCAAGGAAGCCCTTCATAATATTATTAAACATTCAAAAGCAAGCATGGTGGAAATGGATTTCTCATTTGATGATCAGCTTCAAATATTGATTGCTGATGATGGAGTCGGGATCAATGAAGATGATGGCAAAAAATTTGGAAATGGATTAAAAAATATGAAGCGAAGGATGGAAGACATTGGTGGATCCCTGGATATTAAACGTGAAAATGGAACAGGAATTCTGCTTTCATTGCCGCTGTCTGTATAACCTTTGTTATACGGTTTCAAATTAAAACGGGTTTTATTTTTACAATATGCAACAATTAATTTCTGTCAGTATAGTAGAGGATTTTCCCGATATCCGTGAAGGACTGGAAGAAATATTCAAACATTCTGATGAGTTTTTATTATTATCATCCTATGAAAACGCGGAGGATGCGGTAAAGGATTTGCCGGTAGCTAATCCGGATATCGTGATCATGGATATTAATTTACCCGGCATGAATGGTATTGAGTGCATTAAAAAAGTGAAATTGATTTGTCCAAAAATGCAGTTTATGATGTTTACTATTTACGAAAATCATGAGCACGTATTGGAAGCATTATCGGCCGGAGCAAGCGGTTATTTATTAAAGAATACGCCCTCCCAAAAAATAAAAGAATCTGTTACGGAATTGTATGAAGGTGGTTCGCCGATGAACAGCCATATAGCCCGAAAATTAGTAGCCACTTTTCAGCAAAAACCGGGAAGTGATACTCAACGGGAATTCAATATTTCAAACCGTGAACAGGAAATCTTACAACTACTTGCCAAAGGGTATTTATACAAAGAGATTGCCCTGCAATGCGGAATCAGTACCGGTACAGTTAAACAACATATCCATAAAATTTACGAAAAATTGCATGTGCAAAATCGCACAGAAGCATTGAATAAAATGTTCGGCTCTCCATAAACGTCAATGAACAATTTCCTCTCATCATGAATTTCATGAAAGCAATATTGTTTTTAGGGACAGGCAGCGGTCTGTCCTTTTTGCATTCTGAACTATTTCAGTGACAGTTTGCAATCTGTCACTTCTATAACTTTTGTTCTATTGCCTACCCCTTTTTTGAAGGATAATTTTGATCTTAATTATTCAAATTAAATTCTTTAAAAATGAAAATGATTCATCGCCTTTTTATCCTCTTGTTCTTTGTATTCTTCGCTTCAGATGCTGCACATGCCCAGATCTTAAAAAAGATAAAAGACCGGGTGGCCCAAACTGCGGAAAATAAAGTAGTGAACAAGGCCGGGGACGCCACCGAAAAATCCATGGATAAAATGGAGGATGCTGCCAAAGGAAATAAAAAGCAAACATCTTCAAAGAATAATTCTGATGAAAATGTTGACAATGATAATGATCCGGTTACTGAAAAAATCACTAATAGATCACCGGCCGAACCTACTTTAAAAACCTATTCCAAATTTGATTTTGTGCCCGGAGAAAAGACGATCTTCTATGAGGATTTTGCACCTGATGCGGTTGGAGACTTTCCTGCACGATGGAATACAAATGTATCCGGTGAAGTAAGAACGGTAAATAATTATCCCGGAAAATGGTTTCAACTAAGAAGCGGAGGTGGGTTTATTCCGGACGGTATTTCCGATTTACCTGAAAACTTCACCATTGAATTTGATATCATTATGAATCATAACAATGTGCAAAATGCAGGTGGAATATACCTGGATATTTATGGAGGCAAAGCGCAAAATAGTTTGGACGATTTATACCCCGGAGAAAACGGCGTTAAATTTTATATAGGAAACAGGGGATTTATCATGGGAAACAAAGTGGGAGACGAACATGATAAAGTAAGTTCCAATATAGAGAATGAACACTTTTTCAATAATCAGGGAAAGGTGCAACGCATTTCAATTTGGCGTCAAAAACAAAGAATCCGTTTATATTTAAATGAGGTGAAAATATATGATGCTCCAAGAATTTTTCCGGAAAACACATCCTTAAGCCTGATTCGCTTTTTCACCTGGGATTGTATGGATGAAGATGAAATCTTTTTAGTGTCAAACATCCGTGTAGCTGTAGGTGCACCGGATATGCGAAGCAAATTAATTGCGGAAGGCAAACTGGTAACGCAGGGTATTTTGTTTGATGTAAATTCTGATAAGATAAAACCGGAATCAGCGGGAACTTTAAAAGGGATTGCAGATATTTTAAAAGAAAATGCTACAGTAAAAGTAAAAATTATTGGCCATACAGACAGTGATGGAGATGATGCTGCGAACTTAACCCTTTCCAAAAAGCGTTCAGCATCCGTCAAAAATGTGCTTACAAAAGAATATGGTATTGATGCCTCCAGAATGGAAACGGATGGCCTGGGTGAAAGTAAACCGATAGCAGATAATAATACTTCTGAGGGGAAAGCAACTAACCGCAGAGTGGAATTTGTGAAACAGTAAAATAATATTTTACCGACCGGTTTTTTTAATAAAACCGGTTACTTCTTATTCAATTCTGTCAGACAAGAAACTTTAGGAATATGGATCTCTAAATCTCAAATTTTTCTATACCTGTTTCAGATAAACAAATGTCTTCGATGGCGCCGAAGATGCCGGCAATTTGCAGAATGACATGATGAATCAATTGGAGAAAATGTATAAAAAATTGAAGCCCAAAAACAATTAAATTCTTATGAACAAGTTGAAATATATTTTTTGCCTGGGTTTGTTTTTTGTATCAACAGCTGAAGTTTGCGCACAAAATAATTTTCCGTTTTTAAAACCGGGGAATCAATGGGTATATGTATATGATGCAGGAAACGGACCAGTAGAATTTTCCTATAAAATTATTTCAATTGAAAAAAACGGATATGTGAAAGTAGCCATAAAGATTGATAATGATTTTGTAACGAATAGTTATTGGCATGCCGATTCTAATTCATTTTCATGGCATACAGATTGGCCGTTAAGTAAAACCAAATTAACGCTCTACACCAACAATTGCAAGCCCGGTGATAGCTGGACTATTTTTTCACCACAAAATGAAATCGAGAACCCGGATGGTTTATGGGGAAACCAAACCATTCAGGTTATTGCAATCAATGAAAAAGTAAATACACCAGTCGGAACATTTGAAAATTGTGTTCGTGTAAAAGAAACATTCTCATCAGATCCAAAATATTTTTCTGAATATTTTATTGACTTGCAGTATGGCCTGGTAAAAATTGAAGGAATAGGTCGTATTTTTTATGGTGAAGGGGAAGAAAAGAAGAAAATATATTATCCCATTAAGTATGAATTGAAAGGAAAAGAAGAAAAGGAAGAAAAACCGTCCATACTAATTGCGGGTTGTGAAAGTATTACCGTTGGCGAATCTTCAATACTCAATGTTAGCTATACACCTGCAGGAGGAAAAATGCGTTATTGGGCAGAGGGCATTGGAGTAACGGTTTCCGATGCGGGAAACGGCGCAAAAATTCAGGGGACAGCGGCAGGGAAAGCCATTATTTGGGCCGAATACACAACGGCAAAAGGAGAGAAAATAAAGAAATCTCATACCGTACATTCCTTAAAAGTAAATTCTCTCAATGATAATAAACCCTTGCAAATTGGGTTATACAATGCTAAAGGAAAACCAACAGATGGTATAAAAACAATTGCTGTTTCTGTACAACCCGCAAGCGGTATAGACCATGTAAAATTCAAACCCAAAAACACAGCATTGCTAAGCACTGTCAAATCCGGCGCTCAGCTAAAGGTTCAAGGCGTTCAATTAGGAAAAACCACCGTTCAGGCATATTCAGATTGTGATACGCAAATTGGGCCACCATTGGATGTGGAAATAGTGAATTGTGACGATAAAGTTATAGATGAATTGCGCAGCCTGGAGAAACAATTAAAATCGAGATTGGAAAGTAATCTCAAACAGGTAGCTGATTTGCTGGGAAATAAAGATTTTATAGATGCTGATGAAAAAGGGGTAAAAGCAATAAAAGACATCCAAATTGGATTAGAAGATATTGCCATCACTTTGGTTACAAATGGTGTAATCACTAATGTTTTAAAAAAGCTCTCCGATTATCGTTCTCTTAAGAATGATATTATTTCCGGATCGGAGAGATATATATCCTGGCAATTATTTATAATGAGCATGCCTGAAGGAGTTTCAAGAACCGTGCAAACCTTAGTAAAAACCATGGAGCAAACCATGACGGCAGCACATGACCTTGGGGGCTATTTAGGTACATTGGATGGAGTAATTGATCGCTTACATGAACTGGAAATTCAATACGAAAAAACTGCCTGGGATTTACAGCTGGTCCAACGGGTTCTTTATAAAGTTTGCAAACGCGACAGTGGTCCGCCTGAACCAAATGATCTGGAACCAGGAGAAATAAAAGAGCCACCAGCTAAACAACCACCCATTAAGCAAAAACCTAAGGAAACAAAAATAACCGCTTCCGGCGGACATGATGAAAAACCGAATGTAACAAAGGAAGAAAAAAAGAGCTTAGATGAAATAATAGCGGAACCTGACCCACCTGAAAAGGGTCCTGAAAATATTGATCGGGGTCTGTTATTTTCTGATGAAAACTGCGATTGTGTAAAAGAAGGCAAGTCAAATAATTTAATGGGATTCAAAAAGTTTTCTGCAGGTATTAAAGAATTAAAACATTGTGTAGAAGATTTCCAAACAAACACTTTGAAACCTTTGCAGGTGGAAGCAACGCAAATGAAAGATTTTTTTGAAAAAATTGAAATCATAAAATCTCTCCCTGCAGACCAGCAAATACAAAAGATAAAAGATTTGTTGAAAAGTCCTGATAAAAACAATGGAGAAAATTTAGAACTTAAAATAGATAAGGTTGCAGCATTTCAAAAGTCATTTTCTGGTTGTAAAATGAATAATAATTTAATTGAAAATCTGAAGATCCATTGGAATAGCCTGCTTTAGACTTTATCGCAAAAAATAAAAAAAATAAAACTTATTTTAAAATGAAAAAATATTTTCGTGTATTTATTATAGTTAGTTGTCTTACCAATTGTGTTTTATTCGCAAATGGGCAGCAAAAACCAAACTCCTGGACTGAAGTAAAATTAAAAGGTCATCTGATCGTAAAAACGGTAAATACAACCAAAAGTTTTAATGAGGAAGGTAAACTCATAGAAAAAACAGAGGAGGAAATTAATTATTCCGCTGATCAGGACCTGGTATTATTTCCAGGCAGGTATCAGATTTTATCAAAAGACGAGAAGCAATTGTCCGCCTTTACACAAGGAGGTCAAAACAAAATACTCAGAGGCGGAAGTGAAAGTGAATCTGCTGCAATAATGCCCATCTCTTATTCAATTGATGCAAAAACCTGGCGTATTTGCGGAAATGAATTAGTGCTATCACATACTACAAAGGGCAATGGAAATATTACCAATAACAGCACAACTACTTACATTAATTTAATCCGGACATCCACAAAAAGCGAACTAAAAGAGGACGAGTTTTTTAGAAAATCCATGCAGGAATTTAGTGAAGCAACGATGAAAGAAAGGAGACGAATGGATATTAAAGCAGGAAAAGTCATTAATGAAGATGATTACTTCGTGCCGGAAACTTTACCTTATAATGAAACTACCGGATTATACCTTTTTACCTACGGAGGAGGCACGTGGGGAAGTTACAATCCAACGGGGCCAAAAGCAGTGGTGCGCTATTACGATTGCGAATTTAAAAAATGGGAAAATGACTCCCCAAAAGGAATGGGATTGAATGGGAATATCCTTTCCGGTGAGGAAGGAAAACTCAAAAAGTCCTATAGTGAAGGCAAGGATAGATACATTTACCGAAGCCCTTATATTTCCAGGTTTTCTTTTGAAGAACTGGTAAAAAATCCCAAACTAAATAGAACATTTAATAGTATGGAAATGTATTACCAAAGGATTTTTAGCGGAAACACTTACACGGAATATGAAACGAAAACACTTATAACCCTTTCAGTTAATTAGTCAATATTTTTTTATTTTAAAGATACAATTATGAAATCAACAGCAATTTTACTCATGGCAACTGCCTTATTCATTGCATCCTGCAGCAGCACTACATCTGAAAAAAAATCGAATGAGGAGGTGGTCGAATCATATACCGATGATTTAGATGCCACTTTTAATAAAAAATATGGTGTAAAGAATGGAACCATTCAATTTGAATCACAGATGAAAGGTGCAAATTTTGATCTTGTCGGAAAATCCATTGTTTATTTTGATGACTATGGAATTAAGGAAAGAAAAGACACGTATGATGAAGATGGGATGCTCAAAGAATCCTTTTTAAGTGATGGAAAAACATTGTACTTACTGATTCATAAAAATAAAGCAGCCTATAAAAGAGGAAACACTTATCGGGGAACTGAAATGAAATTTGATTGGGATGAAATTCCTTCAGATAAAAAATCTTCCGGCGAAGCTATAAAGGGGCCAAATGAAAACATTCTTGGGAAAGACTGTGAAGTCTATTTTTTTAAGGGAAGCAAATTTGCCGGCTGGAAAAATATATGTTTACTAACTGAAGTGGAGGGTTCGGGCGTTTCCAATAAAGTGGTCGCAATTAAAATACAAGAAGAACCTGTTTCTGCAGAATTGTTTTCGGTTCCTTCCGATTATACTGTACAATAAACTTTTGACTTTTCATCCAAAAAACATTCAAAATGAATTGGTATATGAGAATGCTTCTAATTTCCTTTTTAATGCTCCCTTTTTCAATAGCCTTCGCCCAGGATAATATGTCTCCCGCCGAACAGTTGGATTTTGGGATAACCATGCCCGATAGTAAAATGGTGGAAAAAGCCATTTTCAGGGGTGCTACTATTGGATTGGAGCAGGTTATTTCGTCCATTAGTTTACTCAACTTTTCGGATGGTAAACTGGCAGAACGTAAAGCTGTTTTTAAAATAATGGTCAACAAGGCGGGGAGTATAAAAGGTGTTTCAAAAAATGGTGAAACCGTATTGACCGCTCTTACAAAGGGGTATACGACTTCCGGGAAATCAGAAAGCCCACTGGAGAATGCCCGGTTATTAATCAGTAAAGGCGCCAAAGTAAATGAGACCAATAAAGAAGGTCGTACTGCATTAAATGTACTTTGTGATAAGGATATTCTTATGGATTTGAATGACCGTTTGGATTTTGCAGTATTACTTCTTCAAAATAATGCTGACAAGGAGTTTCAAAGCAATGAGTATATGAGTTCAGAAGGAACTCCACTGATGAATGCTGCGGGCAATGGGTATTTTGATTTGGCAAAATTATTATTGGAAAAAGGAGCAAAGTCCAATGCAAAAAATAGTTTGGGTGAAAATGCTTTAATGAAAGTGATCAATGCGAATGAAGTCGATGTGCCAAATGATGAAAAATTAAGGATGATACAATTGCTTGTTAGTAGTGGTGCTGATCCTAAATTAAAAAATATTCATGGAGAATCTGCATTTGACTTAGCAAAAAATGAGGGGAAATCTTTCTTATTAAATACTCCTGAAAAATCAATTGCAAAAAATGTTGCCACTCCCAAACAACAAATAGTAAACCTTCCGGGAGCTGGAGAAATGAAAGCGAACCAGGCGCTAGAATTATCTCTCCATACAGGAAATTTAGAAGGAGTAAAGCTTGCGGTTCAGGGCGGTGCCGATGTGAATAGAAATTTTAAAAATGGCTATCCCCTGCAAATAGCTTCCAGTTTATTATGCAGTAAAAATAATTTAGCGATCGCCACTTATTTGACAGACAATGGTGCGGTGGTAAATTTTAAAGATGGCTATAACGCACTGGAAAAAGCAGTAGAAACCGCCGCTTTTATTTCAGGAGGCGTTATGGTGGTAAAGTATAATCAAATAGAACATTCCTTTTCAAAAGAATCTGCAGAAGAAGAATCAGATTATAAAAAGAGGTATCCTGAATTTGTTGATCTGGTAAAATTTTTTATAAAAAAGGGCGCTAAAATAGATGGATTTTTAAATGCCAAAGGAGAAGGTCACACACCTCTTATGAAAGCTGCTGCCAATGGGGATTTAAATTTGGTAAAATTATTATTACAGAACGGAGCTAATGTAAAAATAAAACCGGTTGCGGATCATCGGGGACTGATGCTGAATGCGACTTGTACTATTTATATGGGGATGAATTATGGGACGCTGCTGATGAGTGAAAGCACAGAAAAGGATTATGAATATGCGTTAAAAAACGGCTATCCTAAAGAATATATAAACCAGCTAAAAAGTAGGAAAATGGATTTGAAAGAAAAGCAGGCTCAATGGATCGAATTATTTAAGGACTATACTGAAATAACCAAATTGCTTATTGCAAAAGGAGGCGATGTTAATGTGGGTCATGGAAATGAGAGTGGCAGGCCAGTAACTCCTCTGAGGCAGGCACGTGTATATCACAATACGCCAATGATAAATGCTTTGTTAGCGGCGGGAGCAAAAGAATGATTTTACAAGATTACTATTTAATATTGGCCATTTATTTTCCAAATTTTGAATCATAGATAACGCTAAAGCAGTTTTGTATAACTTATAGTGATGTTTTTTATTCTGTTACGTGATTTTTTCTAAAAACCAATTATCATTTTCATCCAAATTTATAAAGAGTCCTCGCCAGCGGGGAATACTGAATGAAAGCTAACCACCTGGCCTTCTAACCTTCAGCAATTTAACCATAAGGCTCAACAATTAATTCTTCAAGATCTTAAACTCCACCCTACGGTTCAATTGTCTGCCTTCATCTGTTTCATTGGTAGCTACCGGTTTGGATTCACCATATCCATGGGAAGTTATTCTGGAGGAATTTATTCCTTTGGAAAGAATGTATTCCATCACAGAACGGGCACGATTGTCACTCAATTTGAAATTATAGTCATCTGTACCATAACTATCTGTATGAGCACTCATTTCAATTTCAACAGAAGGATAATCGTTTAAGAATTTTACAACTCTATCCAATTCAATGAAAGATATCGGACGTAAGTCCCATTTATCGAAATCAAAGAAAACATTATTCAGCCGGACGATCTGTCCGATTTCTATGGGTACCAGGTAAAGATCTTTATGGATGGATTTATGGCCTGCTTTAAAGAGGGAATCAAGGTTTAAATTTTCAGAGACAGCAAAATAATGATTGGCTGTTGCGTGGATCAGGTAATTTTTGTCATAGGGCAAAACAATTTTAAAGGCACCATCATAAGGGTTGGAAAGGGCATTTCCGACTTATGTACCATCTGGTAAGGTTTTGTACACAAGGTTTGCGCTCAACGGCTTTTTGGTTTTTTCATCGTATACATTTCCGCTCACGATCAGCACAGGATCCGGCTTCTGTTTCTCAAACAATTTAATTTTTACAATGTCGCTACTCCCAAAAGTGTTTTCGTTCGTCGTCATGTAAGCATACTCCCCACCTGCATCTAATGTAAAGAAGGCATCCCAGCCAGGCGTATTTATCGGGCTTTTGAGGTTCACAGGGTCACTCCATTTTTGCCAGGAATTATCCAGTCTTTTACTCATCAAGATATCATTATTTCCTAATCCACCGGGGCGGTTACTGCTAAAATACAGGGTTTCACCATCCGAAGCGAGATAAGGAGTCATCTCATTATAATCGGGCAGGTTTATTTTTTTGCCCAGGCTCCTGGGCTCTGTCCAGGTACCATCTTCCTGCAGGAAACAGACATATATATCACTGTTGAAACTGCGGGATACTTCCGACATATAAAGTAATAGGGTTTGTCCGTCGTTTGCCATCGTGGCACCGTATTGATTTCCGCGATCGTATTTATGAAAGTTTTTTATACTAAGCATTTCAGGTTTGCTCCAATAACCGCCCCTTGTGAGGTAGCAGAAACTTACTCCATTGCCAAAATAGTCTCCATTGATATAAGCATTCCGGATAAGTATGCGATTATTATCAGGCGAAATCCAAAAGACAGCATTGTAATCTGAGGTATTTAAAGGTTTACCCAAATGAACTGCATTACTCCATTTGCCGGTCATTGTATCGCGCTCTGAAAACCAAATGTCCTGGGAATTTGGTATGCTGCCGAAGTTTGTATTGTATGGGTGATTTTGTCGGATAAAGAAAAGGAGGTTGCCATCTGCGGAAACGGTAGGTCTTAATTCCGGGTACTTAGAATTGATCCCCTCTCCTATATTTTCCACTTTAAGAATGGTTTCATCCGTTATGAAATTCTCCTTTTGAGGGACTACTTTATCAATAGTATCTTTTGCAAATTGAGGTTGTGCTCTGGTTGACAAAAAGAAGAATGCCCCAATCAATAAAGAAATTAAATTTTTCAATTTTCCGCTATTTGAATTATATAGAGAACGATCAGATGAGCGAAAAAAGTATAAATGTGTAGAGTGCCAGGCCAATCCGGTTTAATGAGAGAGTGTTTTAAAAAAAGGAAGAAATCTTTAAGGATAATTTTATTACTTTCATTAACTATTTATAAAAAAGCAGAACCCTCAATTTCACATCGTACATTTGAAGTTATTATGAGATCAGCATTATTTACTTATGACAAGAAAAAGGTCATTCAGGCTTTACGCTTCCATTTTATCAGTCGCAGAGAAATCAAATTAATGATCATTTTTGTAAATGTTTTTGCTATTGCTTCGGCTGCTTTTTATTTTTTTGGTTATGTAACTCCTGTTGCGTTTTTATTAGCTTCCGGATTATGGTTTATCTTAATGATTTCTTTCTGGTTTGTACTACCGTTAACTATTTATAAAAAAGCTGCGACTTTTAAAGATTCCTTTGTAGTGAGACTTGAGCCACATCATATGTTTTTAGAAAATGCGAAAGGGAGCAGAAGCTGGCCCTGGAAAAGTTTTTCAACATTTGTTGAGAGTCCGCATTTTTTTCATTTGTATTTTGATTCTCGTTCTTTTTTCTTAATTCCAAAGGAGGCATTTCAGGATAATGATACTTTTGAAGTAAGAGCTTTTTTGAAAGAGCATATTATTAAGAAGTAATAAACCTTCTTATTTCCACCTATTTATAAGAGGAATGTGTTGCAATTCATAGAGCTTAATATACTAGGCAATACTTAATCCGGGAATCGTAATTTCTTTTGCATTTTAAAATGTGGTATCGAAACTTCCATAAATTCCTCACCCACAATTTTATATCCTAACCGCTCGTAAAAGCCGATGGCAGGCATTCGTGCATGCATTGTGATCATTTTGTAGCCTTTGTCCCGGCTAATGTTCTCTGCATAATTCATGATGGCAGCACCGATTCCTTTTCCTTGCAAATTGTTTTGTACCGCCATTTGTCTCAGGCGGATTTCTTTATTATTTAGAGGGTGCAAAAGGCAACAACCCAATATAGTATCTTCATCAAAGGCTCCAATTAATATATCCTCTTTCTCTTTTTCTAATTCTTTATTATCAAATCTTAAGTTTAAAGGTTTGCGTAATATGTCATAACGCAATTGAATCATTTGTTTATATTCCCTGGAATGATGTTCTATTTGTTTTATGGGCATTGCTATTAATTAATAAGATAAAGCTACTTATTTATCGATTAAAATGGTTTCCTTCTGCTTCAGAAATGTTTCTTTTCAGGATCTTTTATAAAAAGGTTGTCCTTTTTTTATTGTCTTCGTTTGTTTAGATTAAAAGCATATTAGCGTTAGCGTTTCACACAAATATATAGAGGAGTTTTATAAAACAGGTCGTAGAAAAATCGGTGTATTTTTGAATTATCTAAGCGTAATTAATAGTTTAAGATATTCTGTGGGGAGAGTTTTTTATCCTTTTAATAATTTGAATATGAGGAGGTTGGTCCCTCTGTAATTATCTGTAGTATTCACTTTGGGAGGATTGAGAAAACCAAATTTTATTTGCAAATAGTTATTATTTTTTATTACCGCAAAAAGTATATTTTTGTAGCCGTATTAACTAAACCTTACAATCATGCAAGACATTGCAACAAGAGTAAAAAAAATCATTGTTGACAAATTAGGAGTTGACGAAGCAGAAGTAGTTTCTGAAGCTTCTTTCACTAACGATTTAGGTGCCGATAGTTTGGACACCGTGGAATTAATTATGGAATTTGAAAAAGAATTCAATATTTCTATTCCCGACGAACAGGCAGAAACCATCACCACAGTTGGTCAGGCAGTAGCATACCTTGAAGAACATGCTAAGTAAAAATCTTATTTAACATCGCAGGCAAGCTTTATGGAATTAAAAAGAGTAGTAGTAACAGGTTTGGGAGCTTTAACGCCCTTAGGCAAGACCGTTCCTGAATTTTGGGAGGGTTTAGTCAATGGGATGTCCGGTGCGGCACCAATCACACAATTCGATTGTTCTAAATTTAAAACCAGGTTTGCCTGTGAGGTTAAAGATTTTGAGCCTACAGATCATCTGGAACGGAAGGAAGCACGTAAGCTTGATCGTTTTACTCAGCTTGCACTTATAGCAAGTGATGAAGCAGTAAAGGATGCCAATATTTCCAATGAAAATGTCGATCCGGATAGAGTAGGCGTTATTTTTGCCAGTGGTATTGGCGGCATTAAAACTTTTCAGGACGATGTCATGGAGTTTGCCAAAGGAGATGGAACTCCACGTTTTAATCCTTTTTTTATTCCTAAAATGATCCTGGATATAGCTGCGGGACAAATTTCTATGCGCTATGGATTTAGGGGGCCAAATTTTGCCGTAGTGAGTGCTTGCGCAAGTAGTACCAATGCGATCATTGATGCCTTTGATAATATTCGTTTAGGAAAAGCTGATATAATAATAACAGGAGGAAGCGAGGCAGTCATTGCTGAAGCGGGTGTTGGTGGTTTTAATGCCATGAAAGCACTTAGTGAACGAAATGACGATCCGAAAACAGCTTCCCGTCCTTTTGATAAAGACCGGGATGGATTTGTTATGGGAGAAGCTGCAGGGGTTTTAGTTCTGGAAGATCTGGAACATGCCCTGGCGAGAGGTGCCAAAATTTACTGTGAAATAGCAGGAGGAGGTGCCACAGGAGATGCTCATCATATAACAGCTCCTCATCCGGAAGGTCTTGGTGCTCGTAATGTAATGCAGGCGGCTCTTAAAGACGCTAAAATGAAGCCGGAAGAAATTGATTATATCAATGTTCATGGTACTTCTACTCCACTTGGAGATATTGCTGAAACAAAAGCAATTTTAAATGTTTTTGGAGAGAATGCATATAATTTAAACATCAGTTCTACTAAATCAATGACAGGTCATTGTCTTGGTGCAGCTGGTGTAGTAGAAGCTCTTGCATGCATACTTGCGGTAACTAAAGACGTTATCCCTCCTACCATTAATCATTTTACAGATGATCCGGAATTAGATCCAAAATTGAATTTCACTTTTAATAAGGCGCAGTATAAAGTTGTAAATGCAGCTTTAAGTAATACTTTCGGTTTTGGTGGACACAATGCTTCAATTATAATAAAGAAGTATAAGCCCTAATCAAGGTGTAAAAATTATTATTATGGAAAATGCAAGTAATGTTTCTACAACAGAAATAGAAAATTTTCTTGTTCGTCGCCTTGGAGAAAAGGAAGGTTCCGATATAATGGAATATGTCCATTCCGAAATTGATAAAAAAGTGTCTGAAAGAACTGCTGAAGTTCAGGCAGAAATAGCTCTGTGGCGAACAGAGTTAAAAAATGAATTTTATAATAAAGAAGATGCGATATCCCTGGAAGAAAAACTGGTGAAAAGAGTGTCCGCTGTAGAAGGAACAATAATATTATGGGGCTTTGTTTTTTGGATTACCACTCTGGTAGCTTTTTATGTCATCTTTAAATTTATTGTATAATCAGGGATGGCAGGAATAAGTCTTCTATTAATAAGGAGAATGTATCCTGTATAAAATTTTATTCAATAATATAATCCGAATTGCTTTGGGATTATATCAAAATTTGCAAGGTGTCGTTACTCAGTATCTTTTTATCCAAACGTGAGAGGGAATTTAGGAAGCAACTTCGCAATGTCCTTGGCTTTACCCCCAAAAAAATAGATTTATATCGTGTTGCACTTAGTCACCGATCTGTAAGAGAAGGGAGTGATCAAAACAATGAGCGTCTGGAATTCTTAGGCGACGCTGTTTTAGGAGCTATCGTTGCACATTATCTTTTCATGCGTTACCCCTACAAAGAAGAAGGTTTCTTAACAGAGATGCGTAGCAAAATGGTCAACAGAAATCAGTTAAATGATATTGCTATTAAGATTGGACTAAAAAAAATCACCCTTTTTAACCGTTTTGATAATTCCTTAAAAGGTTCTCAGATTTTTGGAAATACGTTGGAAGCATTGACAGCAGCCGTTTATCTGGATAGAGGCTACGATGAAACGGTCAAATGGGTTTCCACTCATATCATTCATCCTCATTTATTTATGCAGGATCTTGAAAATCTCGATATCAATCTCAAGAATAAATTATATGGTTGGGCGAATAAAAATGGGAAACTCCTGGAGTTTGATACTTTGGATGAGTCACTTGAAAATGGGAGAAGACTTTTTACTATTGGAGCAAAAATAGATGGAGAAGTGATTGCAAAAGCAAAGGCTTTTAATAAAAAGGATGCGAGCCAAATTGCGGCACAAAAAGCAATTGAAATTTTGAATATAGTTTAAATTTGTCAATAATAGTTGAACTGGGATATAGGTTGTTCAACATTAGAAAAATATATACTTATGAAGTTTGGGATTTTAGGTAGTGGTAGCTGGGGTACAGCATTGGCAAAATTGTTAACCGATAATAAAACGCCTATAAATTGGTGGTTAAGGAGTGATTCCAATATTACAAGTTTTAAAAATAGACGTCATAATCCTCAATATTTACGGAGTGCCTATTTTGATACAAGTTTAATTAATTTTTCAACAGAGGCAGAGGCCGTGATTGAACAAAGCGATTGTATTGTCATCGTGATTCCATCGGCTTATGTAGTGGAGTCTTTATCTGCTTTGCCTAAAGATATTTTTAAAGGGAAAAAGTTGCTTTCTGCTGTAAAAGGAGTATTGCCGGAAGAAAACATTTTATTGAATGAATATTTGAAGGAAACGTTTGATGTAAAGCTGGTCGACTATTTTACTGTATTAGGCCCTTGTCATGCAGAGGAAGTTGCTTCAGAAAAGTTATCGTATCTGACATTTTCAGGGATTGATCAGGAAATGACCAAATTCATTGCGAAGTATTTTAAAACTCCTTATTTAAATACTATTTATAACACAGATATTTTGGGAGTGCAGTATGCTGCTGTCCTTAAAAATATATATGCCATAGCCGCAGGAATAGCCCATGGACTTGAATATGGCGATAATTTTCTGAGTGTGTTGATTGCAAACAGTGCGGATGAAATGGCAGGCTTTTTACTGAAAGTCGGGGTGAAAAAAGTAGAGGTGGGCACCATTGAACATTCGATAGAAGAGAGTTTCAAAGAGCAAACAATTACGAATTATGCTGCGTCTGTTTATCTCGGGGATCTTTTGGTTACATGTTATTCACCTTTTAGCCGGAACAGAGCTTTTGGGAACATGATTGGAAAAGGCTATTCCGTAAAAACGGCACAATTGGAAATTAATATGGTATCTGAAGGATACAATGCGAGCAAATGTATGTACGCAATCAATCAAAAGATAAAAGCCGAAATGCATATTGCCGAAACCATTTATGAGATATTATGGTGTGGATTGCCTGCAGACGAAGGTTTTGCCAAAATTGAAAGTATCTTAGTATAATGAAAACCCACATTTGGAATGACCACATTTTGCTAGCTGCATTTTGCTTGATGGCATTTGGTGTTCTATTTGTTTCTTGCTCCAAAGATTCTTTTATTACCAGTCCTGATGCACAACTTTACACCAGTGCAGATACCATCGCCTTTGACACGGTATTTACAACGATAGGATCAGTCACAAAATCATTTAAAATATTTAATGATAATGATCAAAAGTTATTATTATCCAAAGTGGCACTATCCGGTGGGGCATCATCTTCCTTTCATTTAAATATTGACGGGGTTTCTTCCAATCAGGTGGAGAACATAGAACTGAAAGCAAATGACAGCATGTATGTATTTGTACAGGTAAATATTGATCCTAATGCAGAAAACAAACCCTTTGTAATAAGAGATAGCATTGAGATTGCTTTTAATGGGAAAAAAAGATTTGTGCAGTTACAAGCTTATGGGCAAAATGCTGTTTTTTTAAATAAAAAAATAATTAGAGGTATTGAAAATTGGACAAGTGCACTCCCTTATGTGATCCTGGGAAGTTTGCAAGTGGATACAAATGCGCTGTTGAATATCGAAGCCGGAACCAAAATATATTTGCATGCGAATGCCCCTTTTTTGGTTGACGGAACATTAAGTGCTCTTGGCTCCAATGATGCACGCATCCTGTTTTCCGGAGATAGAATGGATGAGGTATATAAGGATTTGCCCGCCAGTTGGCCTGGAATTTATTTTAGAAATACCAGTGAAAATAATGTGATGGAATATGCAATCATTAAAAATGCTTACCAGGGAATTATTGCACAGGAAAGGTCTACAACTTCCAACCCTAAACTCACACTTTCTAAATGTATTGTCGACAATATATATGATGCAGGTATTTTGGGAATTAACACAGAAATCTATGCAGATAATTGTTTGATCAGTAATTGTGGATCTAACCTAATGCTTGCCTATGGCGGGGATTATCAATTTACATTTTGTACCGTGGTTACCTATGGGAATTCATTTATCAATCATAAAAACCCTGTTCTGCAATTAAGTGATTTCATTTCATCAAATGGAATAAATTATACGGCTCCTTTAAAAGCAATTTTTACAAATTCAATATTTTGGGGAGAGAACGGAATTGTTGAAAATGAAATTTCCGTAATGAAAAAAGGTTCCAACTTGTTTGATGTGAAGTTTGATCATGTATTGTATAAAGCCAAAGATGAAGTATCGAATGCAACCTTTAATGCTTCCATCAAAAATATCAATCCGGGATTTGACAGTGTAAATACCTCCAGAAAGATATACGATTTCAGGTTAAGTAAAAACCCGGGATCTCCGGCTTTGAATAGTGGAGTTCCCACAAGCTTTCTATATGATTTAAATGGAAAACTAAGAGATGCTACTCCGGATATTGGATGTTATGAAAATTAGGTTAATCCTATCCCTCTTTATAAAATGTACATTTGAAAGCGTATACTTCCGTTAAAAATTTATTTTTTCAAAAAGCGTAATTGCAAAAAAAATATATAATGCCTTTAAAAAGAATTCTTGCTTTTAGTAGCTCTAGATCTGGTGATTCAGGCTATCTGGAAAGCGCATTACCGCATATCAATGATTTTCTCGGAGAAGAAAAACTAACCATTGCATTCATTCCGTTTGCTTCTGTAGATAATTACGAAGAATATTATAATAAAGTAACTGAGGCGATGAAAAGCTTGCCACATCAAATTAATTTAGTCCTTCCTGAAAATGCAAAAGATCTTTTGAATGATTGCGACAGTATCCTCGTAGGAGGGGGCAATACATTTAAATTGTTATATGATTTATATGAGCTGGATTTAGTGGATTTAATCCGTCAAAAAATTAACGAAGGCATTGGCTATATTGGATGGAGTGCAGGATCAAATATCTTAGGTGCTTCCATTTCTACAACCAATGATATGCCTATCGTAGAGCCAAAAAGTTTTGCTGCTCTAAATGTGTTTCCTTTTTTAATTAACCCGCATTATTTCAATCAGGATACCCCGGGTTTTAATGGCGAAACAAGGGATATGCGATTAGAAGAATTTCTGAAAATGAATCCGGATCTATCTGTTTTCGCCTTACCAGAAGGAAGCGCACTCCGACAGGAAAATTTATATCTGGAATATTTGGAAAATGGACCCGGGTACATTTTTAAAATGTTCAACGGGCAAATTTTGAAGCAAGTAACTTTATCTCAAACAAATATTAATTATTTATTGGGTGATTTGCGATAAGGCTCCTTTATTACACTATATTTGACGACTAAAACAACTCTGCATTTATGGATATCCTGCTACATACCGCCGTTATTTGGTTTATTATCGGGTTTATTTTATTCATACTCGAGTTTATTGTTCCGGGATTAATACTTTTCTTTTTTGCAGTAGGTGCATGGACAGTTGCTTTTCTATCTGTGTTTGGTGACATACCATTGACAGGGCAATTGCTGATATTTATCATCACATCTGTATTGACTATTCTTGTCCTCCGAAAATGGTTGAAGAAAAAACTTTATGGTGATCAATTTTCCCGGCAGATATTGGAGGATGAGTTCCTTGGTAAATTTGGCATAGCCGAGACATCTATTTCTCCTGGAAATAATGGGAAAGTAGATTTTAAAGGCACAAGCTGGCAAGCATCTTCAGCCGATATAATATCTGCTGGAGAAAAGGTGGAGATAATTGGAAATGAAAGTATTCTTTTAATTGTAAAATCAACAAAACTATAATAATGACAACTGCTTCAGCAATTTTAATTGTATTAATAATATTTCTTCTTGTCGCCTTTCTTTCGACGTTTAAAGTAGTTCCGCAAAGAACGGTGTACATCATTGAGCGGCTCGGAAAATATAGTCGTTCGCTGGATGCAGGATTTCATATTCTGATCCCTTTTATTGATAAAGTAGCTTATAAGCAAAACTTAAAGGAACAGGCAATCGATGTTGCATCCCAAATATGTATCACCAAAGATAATATTGCAGTAGAAGTGGATGGGATTTTATATTTACAGGTGATAGATCCTCAGAAAGCTTCTTACGGTATAGATAATTATCGCTTTGCGGTGATCCAGATTTCGCAAACCACCATGCGTAGTGTGATTGGTAAAATGGAATTGGATAAAACGTTCGAAGAACGTGAAACGGTGAATGCAACGATTGTAGATGCAGTAGATAAAGCCAGTGTACCATGGGGTATCAAAGTTTCCCGCTATGAAGTAAAAAATATTTCTCCTCCACAAAGTATCCGTGACGCGATGGAAAAACAAATGCGTGCTGAGCGCGAAAAAAGAGCCCTTATTGCTGAATCGGAAGGAGATAAACAAGCAAAAATAAACCGGGCAGAAGGTGAAAAGCAACAGACCATTGCATTATCTGAAGGAGAAAAAATGCGCCGCATCAATGAAGCGAGTGGCCGGGCTTCAGAAATAGAATTGGTTGCTGTGGCAACCGCAAAAGGTATCCGTGAAATTGCTCTCTCCATTAATGAAGAAGGTGGAATGAATGCAGTAAATCTGCGTATTGCAGAACAATACCTGACAGAATTTGGAAAATTAGCCAAAACGAATAATACGATGATTGTACCTGCAGATCTATCAGATATTGCCGGGGTGATTTCGAGTGTTACTTCCGTGTTGAATAAAACAAAGGCAGAAATTTAATTGGTTGTTTTGATGTTGTAGCAATTAATAAATTTCTATAATTATTCACAATCCCTTTTGTTTACAGGAACGAATTCTTCCTATCGTCTGTCGGAATAAATTACCTTTGCGCCCATGAGTGAAAAACAAAAACCAGGTCCTGGTTTGCTTTCAAGTCTTTTGGGATTACAATGTCCCAGATGCAGGAAAGGAGATCTGTTTATACATAAGAACCCCTACAAAAAAATGAAGCTAAGTTACATGCTGGAGATGTATAATAATTGCCCGGTATGTAATCAGAAATACGAATTGGAAACGGGCTTTTGGTATGGAACAGGTTATGTGAGTTATGGATTGACAGTGGCAATTTCTGCCGCAAGTTTTGTGGCCTGGTGGATCATTCTGGGCTTTTCATTGTATGATAACCGGATTTTTTATTGGTTAATTGCCAACGGGGTGTTACTGATTGTTTTACAACCCTGGCTGATGCGGGTAAGCAGAGCCCTGTATTTATATTTCTTTGTTGGGTATAATGAAAATTACGACAAAGAAGAAACGGTAAAATTTACCTGATCTATTGCAAACGTCATTAAGTATTTTCTAAAAAGAAGAAATTTCATTTTGTCAAAAATGAGATGATTTCTTTAACCGATTCTTTCTTCACTCTTATTGAGAAAAAAAAATCGCAGGATGAGAGCCTGCGATTTTTTTTAGAATGGAAGAAAAGATATTTTTCTATTTAATTGGTTTTATCCAATAACTATATTGCTGGTTCTTAAATGGAATCCGATACTGCGGCAAAGGCTGAGAGCCCCAGCTATCAATTCCCTGCATACCGATTTGTTGCAAATCAATGTGCATGTATATTTCATTTCTTTTCTCCAGTTCGCCTGAATGGTATTGCTTTTTATCCACTTCCGGATCAAGGTCGTCCAGATGATACGGAAGAGCTGAAAAGTTTAATAAACTATCTGCCATTTCAATCCGCAATCCATTGCCTTTTTTGTTGGTCATGGTTACCCAGCGAACATCCGATTTATTGCCACTTTCCTGAGGGCGGGCATACGGGAAATATTGTTCATCTACATTCTGCTTAAATAATCCTACAAAAGAAGCAGTTTTTCTGTCCCAGTAATTTTCCCACGGTCCCCGGCCATAGTATGCAATTTGATTGTATTGCTTATTTAATATCAGGTCGGTACCAACCCGCATGATTATTTTATGATTCCCTTTTATAGCATTTATAAAGTTGTCTACTTTTACAGATCCATCGCCATAAACAGAAAATACCTGCTTTACTTCTACGTCACTATTTAATAATTCTTTGGTGAATGTTACTGCAAATCCATTCGCTGTTTTTGTCACGGAAGCATCTTTTACGGAATTCTTTTCATACACATTTCTCCATTCACGAAGAGATTTATTGTAACCTGCTCCAATATCATTATCTGTAGGCGCTCTCCAGAATGAAGGCATAGGCCCTTGTTGTAAGAGCTCCGATCCTTTTAAGGTGTATTTATCCATAATTCCTTTTTTCAGATCAAAAGAAATGGAGAAATCTTTCCCCTTCAAAACGGCTCTCTCTGCAGTTTGGTCCAATGTCAGATAGCCTTTCACCGAAACGACTGTTCCTGCTTTAGGACTTCCGCTCCAAAGAAACTGTTCTGCAGCAATCTCATATCCGGTTTCCAGAAATGGTTCGGCGGTTTTTAATTTGTAGCGGATATTCAGATAGTATTCTTTATCTGTTTTTGCTTTCGTTTTAATCGGCAATGTAAAATTTACAGATTCTCCGGGAGTGGCAAGAATTCGATTTTGAGTGCCGCTTTCAATGATTTTTCCATCTTCCAGCAATTCCCAAACGATTTGCATATTTCCTAAATCACGGAAGAAATAACCATTCTTTACCTCTATTTTATTATCCCCGATGTATTTGGTTTTTATATGCTGATAGACCTTTTTTACTTCAATAGCCATAGGAGTTAATTCACGGTAGGCAGTGACCACTCCTTTAACACAAAAATTATTGTCAGAGATATTTTGATCGACCGGTCCTTCTAAAGGGAAATCGCCGCCATATGCCAAAATACGTTTGCCATTTTTTACCGTATCAATTCCCTGATCAATCCATTCCCAAATAAAACCTCCTTGCAGGAATGGATGCGTTTCGATGACATCCCAATATTCCTGGAAGTTTCCAAGACTGTTGCCCATGATGTGCGCATATTCGCTCAAGATCAGAGCTCTGTCCGGGTTGCTAGCCGAGAATCTTTTTAACCAGTTTGGATCAGGATATTGAGGCACGATGAAATCAGTATTATAATCCCACTCTGCTCTTTCGTATTGTACCGGACGGTAATCCTGCTTTTTAAGCCAATCATATGCTTCATAAAAGTTTACGCCATTACCGGCTTCGTTTCCAAGCGACCAGGTTATGATGGACGTGTGGTTTTTATTCCGCTCGTACATCCGGCTGATGCGGTAAAAGTGAGGATTGCGCCATTGTTTATCGTTGCCAAACGTGTATTCAAGATCATAATAGCGACCATGAGATTCGATGTTCGCCTCATCGATTACATAAAGTCCATACTCATCACACAGCTCTAACCAGTAAGGGTCGGGGGAGTAGTGAGAATTTCTGACTGCATTCACGTTTAATTTTTTCATCATCTCCATATCCTTGCGCATATCCTCTCTTGTGAGGGTATGCCCTTGTGTCGCATTATGTTCATGACGATTGACACCTTTCAGCAACACTCTTTTTCCATTGATCAGGAAATTACGGTCGACTATTTCAACCGACCGGAAACCAAATTTTTGCGGAATAACTTCCAGTATTTCTCCTTTTTTATTCTTTAAAGTAATGTAGAGCGTATATAAATAAGGTGTTTCTGCAGACCATGTTTTTACTTCTGGGATTTCTTTTGTGAAGGAAATATTCGTTTTATAATTTCCCAATACTTTATGCACACCTTTCGTTTCATCTTCAAAAATCGTTTTGCCATCCGCATCAGTTACTAGCACTGCTACAGAAAAAGTATCGGGCCTGCTGTGCAAGGTGTTTTTATCCATCTTAAATGAGTTGACCTCGGCATCTAAACTGAACGTTCCATTTTTATAGGTTTTATCTAAACCAGCAATTAATTTAAAATCCCTGATGTCTAATGGCGGAGTTGAGTACACGAATACATCTCTTTCTATTCCTGAAATGCGCCACATATCCTGACACTCCAGATAACTGCCATCGCTCCAGCGATAAACCTGTAAAGCGACCAGGTTTTCTCCCGGCTTTACATACTTGGTGATATCGAATTCTGCCGCCAGTTTACTGTCTTCGCTGTAACCCACTTTTTGTCCGTTAACCCATATAAAGAAAGCGGATTTTACAGCCCCTAAATGTATAAATACCTGCCGCCCATTCCAATCAGCCGGAAGGGTAAACTTCTTCCTATACGATCCTACGGGATTATTATCTTCCGGAATATCAAAGGGAGGATTTAATCTGCTTCCCATCAGCTTCCTGCCGGTAAATTCATAGGGATGATTTACATAGATCGGCAGACCATAACCATTTAGTTCCCAGTTTGCCGGAACACGAAAATTGTCCCATCCACTATCGTTAAAGTCTGTTTTATAAAAATCCATCGGACGTTTCCTCGGATCCTGTACCCAATTAAATTTCCAGGATCCATTTAATGAAAGGAAATAATTGGAATTTTCTTTAACTCCTTTTTTAGCCAGGTCCTTATTCTCAAAAGCAAATGCAGTAGCCCGCATAGGCATGCGATTCACTGATACAATTTCGGGGGTTTGTAGTTCGGTAGGGAGTTTTTGACTTTTTGTTTCTGAAAAAAATAAAAGTAGAAACAAGAATGAAATGAAGCGCATATCTGATTTTTTGATTGAAATGAATGTTACTTGTCAGTAGCCTAAACAAGTAATTTTGAATTGAAAAAATGTAAAATTTATTGAAACTAATTCTTTTAAAAACGAAAAGGATAGTCAACCGTTTGCATAAAATTCATTTCTAAAAAAAGTTGATTTTTAATAAGATTTCTACTTTTTCTCCTCATTTTGTAAATAATCGGTTTAATCAATCGGTTGTGTTTGAGATAATTTGTAAATAAAAATTTGAGCAACCGATTGATTAAGGATTTGTTAAATAATTCCTTTTAAATTTATCCTAACAAAAGAGAAAGCCAAAAAAAATATTTTAAAAGGCTGGTACTAAAGGCTAATGGTTATTTATAATGGCATTGAATTATTCAGGAAAGACAAAACGAACATCAAATACATGAGGAAATCATTTTGCAACACGAACCTTTTTGGGAAGTTACTGCTTGGCGGAATTGTTATTCTTTTTGCTTCTACATCATTACATGCTCAGACTGATTCGGATGATCGGTCGCATACTGTAAGTAATGTAAAAGCTCCTTCATCGGATACGATCATTCCTGTAGTTACAAGTGGAATCATATTAAATACATTAGCGGCTAAGTTTAAAAATATAGCGAATAATGTACAAATGAGTCATGTGAATACAAAGCCGTTTATTTCTTTGCAACAATTGGTAAAGGGAAATCTTGCCGGTGTATATGTTCAGGAGCCAACTGGCGAACCGGGTGCCGATCAGAATATTTTTGTAAGAGGCATTTCTTCTCCTTTGTTAAATAAACAGGCCTTGTTCGATAACCAGGCGGTAGTGTTTTTTAATGGAATTCCTTTAACCCGTGATAATCCATTTGCCTATGAAATTCAGCAATACGATTTTAACAGGATTGGACCAGCCACAAATCTTCTGGCGGGAATCAATACCAGTAATATTGAATCCATTGAAGTGATTAAAGATCCTGTTACATTAGCAACTCTTGGACCAATCGCTGCAAACGGGGCAATCTGGATCACAACAAAAAACGCGAAATCAGGTTTTAGAGAAATTAGTGTGAACACGTATTTCGGAACGGTTTTGAAACCAAACATTACTCCCATTAATGCTGCATTTGAAAATAAATTCCGTACACCTTTCTATAATGAATATGCGGCAAATGGTGACCGCACAAATTATCCGACCTTTTTAAGAGATAGCACCAACGCTGATTATTATGGACCGGCTAATTGGACGGATGAATATTATAAAAATTCACCGATTTATTCTGTGGACCTGAGTTTAACAGGTGGTTCCGAAAGAGCGAACTTTCGTTTTTTTGCGGGGGCTACTAAGAACGCCGGAAACGCGGATGCTACTTCCCTTGACCGCTATACAGGATCTTTCTTTATAAACGTGGCTCCGTTGAAATGGTTGATGGTGAGTAGTATGATCACGTATAACCGTATGGACAGACAACGCAACAGAAATGTTCGCGACAGGCTGGCGGAACAAAGATATCTTCCTGATCTGACGAACCCACTGACTCCTAATAAAAATTTATATACAAACTATCTGAATGAATTTGATAAATCCATCGATAAAAATATTACGAATACGCTTCAGGGTTATGTGGCACTTTCTGCGAACCTGAGTAAAGTAAGTTATAACGGACGAATCGGTTTTGATTATAATGAAGGAACAAGAGATGTTTTTTGGCCAACAACTTTATTGGAGAAAAATAATTTTGTGTCGAACTATTTCGGATACAATCAGCGCTTTATCGTAAGTAATAGCCTGAGTTATACATTCGACCTGAACTCCAGTGGAAAATTACGTGTAGAAGGTGGCCAGAATTTTTGGGCCGATGTATATAAATATGATTACGCGTATGCTTATAACGGGCCAAATGATTTTATTAAAATCAATGTGGTTAACGGAAATCCCGCAGCGGAAGATTATTTACAGACACGTGGTTTCAGGGTGTATTATTTCCCTTCCCGCATGCAAAATAAATTAGCCTCTTTTTATGGAAACGCTTCCTGGTCTTTGGATGACAATTTGAAAGTTTCTGCTTTGGTAAGAAGAGATGGTTCTTCGAATATGCAACCCGACAGTCGATGGTTCACTTCCTATTCCGCGGGAGCTGAATATGACATTTATCAAAAATTTATGCAACCCGATAGTAAGATTAGCGCGCTTTTGCTAACAGCTTCCTTGGGAAGAATTGGTAAATTATTAAATGATGACCGATTCAATGCGGGACCGCAATACAGAGTAGATCTGGGTTGGACTGGTGAACCGGCGATCGGCTCCTACGCGGGAATACCCGGAATTTCCCGTCCTTATTCCGCCGGATGGGTGGGATACGGAATTCCCTGGGCTTACAGCGACCAGTTAAATGTGGGAGTTCGTTTAGGATTGTTACAAGACAGGTTGAAAATAACCGCGGATGTATATAATAGGGATGATAAGAACATGCTTATTACGGTACCTGTTCCTGCTGAGTGGGGCTATACCGGCGCGTACAAATCCTGACTGGAGGTAAATAATAAAGGAGTCGATTTATCTGTTCTCGCGAATCTATTGCCCGAGCAAAAGAAAGGGTTGAGTTGGGTATTTACCGCCAACGCGAACTTGAATAAAAACAAATTGAAAGCCCTTCCGGGAGGAATTGACGAAGTGATTCTTGGTGAGAATAAATTACAGGTAGGAAAACAGATCGACGCTTTCTGGATATTGCAAAACGAGGGTATCTATAAAACCGCTTCGGAAATTCCGGTAAATCCAGCTACGAATTTGCCCTTGTCATACCAGGGAGTTGCCTTAAAAGCGGGTGATCCACGCTGGAAAGATACAAATGGTGATTTCGTTATTAATGATAAGGATAAAGTACTTAAGGGAAATTATATGCCGAAAGCCTCTGGAGGATTTGGTAGTAATTTTGGTTACAAAGATTTCTCCCTGGATGTGCATTTCTATTTTGTTCTTGGTCGTAATGTTTTAAATCAATACGCTTCTACACGGCTTGATTTTGTAAATACAGAATCCAATAATGATATCAATTCAGTCAAAGAGATTACGTATTGGGAAAAGAAAATGGATTTATCCGGCTACCCGGTTTACAATCCATGGAGTGATGTGGTCCCCTATCGCCAAAGCCAGGATCTATTCCTGGATGACGCGTCTTTCTTAAAATTAAGAAGCCTTACTCTTGGATATGATCTTTCCAAACTCATCCTTAAAAAAGGACAATCACAGACAGTTAGAAAAGCCTTGTTGTATTTCACCGGCACTAATTTATTAACAGTCACCAAATTCAAGGGCGATGATCCTGAATTGGCAGGATACAACGGGATTTATAATGGATATGGTTTACGCATACCTTCTTCAGTGATTGTAGGTGTTAGACTGGATTTATAAAAATTAAACAAGCTTTTGATCTTTTTCAAAAACCAATACAGGAATGATGAAAATTAAATACAGATTCGCATACATAATGGTTTCAGTGGTATTAGGATGTCTTGTCCTGATTACTTCATGCAACAAGCAATTGGATGTAAAATCTCCCAGGCAGCAGGATGAAAAAAAACAATGGACAAAATACGAAGATGCCCGTAGTGGATTATTTGGTTTGTACGGTTTGTTCCGCGCGGCGGTAGCGGATAATAACGCTCATTGGCTTTACGGGGAACTTCGACAGGGTGATTTCAGGTCAGTGACTCGTCCGGACCTGAAAGCGATAGTGGAAGGGAAACTAAACGCTTCTTATCCGGCGATTCAAAGTATTACGAATTGGCGTCGTTTTTACGCCGTGATCAATGCCTGTAATTTATTTATCGAAAGAGCAAATGGTTGCCTGGCTGATAAGAGATATACGGAGGCATATTATAAATTGGACATCGCGCAGGCTAAAACGATCCGCGCATTTGTATATTTTTATATGGTAAGGATATGGGGCGATGTTCCCTTGATCACGACTACAAAAGAAGGAGAATTTGAAGCCCTTCCGCGCTCCAAATCAGAGGATGTTCTGGCATTTGCAGAAAAAGATCTGATTGAAGTCGCGTCGCGTTTGCCATTTTTATATTCAGGAAATGATCCGGAACAAATATATCCGGCTAACTATTATGAGAATAGCTCTGATTTCTGGTTAAATACGCCTCTTAATCGCTTGGCCGCCTATTCATTATTAAGTCATATTGCTGCCTGGAGCGGGCGCTACATTGATGTGGCGATCTATACGGAATACATTGTAAATAATTTCCAGAAAAGCAATTTAGGCATGCTGGGCATAAACGGTTTGACAGGAGCAGCCGGAAGCAGCGGCGGTAGTGTTTTTGATACGAGACAAAATAATTTTAATCAACTGATCGGTTTTAGTTTCATTCAGAATAGGGGTGAAACGTCCACCAGCGGCCATATTGAGCAATTAACCCTTGCGAATACGACCCGCTACCCGATGAGTAAACAAAGTCCGGACATCTATGTTCCCAAGGAAATTATATCTGAAATGTTTCCGGCGGAAAATGGGAATGATGATCGTTTTGGTTTGGATAAACGGTTCACACCGGCTTTAATTTCTGAAGCATATTTTGAAAACTATAATTCGGAGATCCCCGTCTTTAAAAAGATCCGTGTAATTGATGGCGGCGCGGGCGCCACCGGACAATTCGCTGTATTTAATTCTGCCATCATTTTCACCAGGTTGGAGGAGATCAGATTGTTAAGGGCAGAGGCCTTAACGGTTTTGGGCCAGGCATCCGGTGCGGCGGAGGAGCTGAATAAAGTAAAAGTAAACCGGAATGTGAAACCTTATTCTGTAGGCTCTCCGGTAGATTTATTGACGGCAATTTTTGACGAAAGAAGAAGGGAACTTTTGGGCGAGGGCTGGAGATGGTATGACCTTGTTCGATACAACAGGATCAAACGGAACGATCCGTTATTTAATAAACTACTAGATGAAGGTGGAATTTACTGGCCTGTTTCCCAGGAGGTTTTAAACAGGAACCACAACATAACTCAAAACAGCTACTGGAAATAATTGTAAACGCATTTTTTTAAAATGAATTCAGGCAAAATGAAGAAGGAAAATACATTTATATTAAAACCGTTGATACAGGCGGGTCTGGCAATATGCCTCCTGCTGCTCGTGGGCGTATCGTGTAAAAAAACGGATAAGACATATGTCAATTATCAACCGACCGCCGGTAATTTTAATGGCAGTGCTTTGCAATATTTACAGGCCCAGCCGGGTCTTTATGATTCGATGCTTCTTGTGCTGAAAAGGGTTCCCCGCCTCGCAGATAGTTTAAGTAAGGCAGAGGTGACTTTGTTTGCTGTACCCAATAAAAGTTTCTCACTAGCTCTTCAAAATATAAACCAGGCGCGGAAGGATTCAATTCCTTCGATGCCGGCTATATCCTGGAGCACCATTAACGCAGCGGTGATCGATTCATTTCTTTGCCGATATATTTTGCATGGTAAGCATGTGAGTACAGATATTTCAAATTTAGCGGATGGATTATTTTTCCCTACAATTGGTTATACCAGCAGAACAGGAACGGATACCAGTTATAATATGCAAATGCAATTTACCCGCACAAATGCTTCGGGTTATGTAGGCGGCGGGCCCAAGGCTATTATTTACAGCGATCCGAAAGGGTCTATATTCTTTCGTTATTGGGTAAGGGTAAATACCATTACGGTGGATATAAAGAGCAGCAACGCGATTGTGCATTTGTTGCCTCCGGGTCATGATTTTGGGTTTGGGGATGAATTTGTGAAGGCGGTTAATTTCAGGTAAACAAGGTTTATAAAAAGCAAGGAAAAAAAATAAAATGAATAAGATAAAAACATATAATACTGGTACGAACAGGGCATTATTGCTCACAGTGGTTCTTACTGCCATTATTTTTATATCCTGTAAAAAATATTTGCCGGAAGATAGAGAAACGGTGGGGGCGGATTCTCAATTTACTCAAATGGTATATCAGCCTGTTTTAGGACGCACCACGTTGTTTTCTGAAAATTTTTTCCAGGGCAGTACCTCCTTTCCCGCTGAGTTTAAGATCGTAAACCCAAGACGAAGGAATGGGGAAGCGGCTCCGGAATTATTGGATCTCTTTCCCGTAAAGGTTTGGAAGAAAGCTTACACGGGTGAAGAAAAAACACTGGAAGAGATCGAAGCGAAAAGGGTCATTCAAAATCGCCCGTTATTCGAAATTTTTCCAAGGTCTGGACAATTCACTATGTGGGCTGAGGCTAAATCAAGCTTTATCCGCACACAACCCGATTCAGGCTATGTATTTGATGTGGAGTTAACAAATTCAGGCGGAAGAAGATATTATAAAGGAATGCTTCTGAAACCTTTTAAAGAAAGGCCTTTTGAACCTTCAAATTTGAATCCGGTTACAGGGCAGCCATCTTCCAACGGAATATCTCCTTCTCTTGTAATTATGAAAGGGGTCTCAAAAGACAGATATCTTTCCAGTTATGATATAGACGTGTATATACGGAAAAGACAAAATATTGCCAAACCTGCGAACACACTTCGTTTTATGTTCCTGGATAGTTTGTATAAACCAATGAATCCGGCTCTTTTTTCTTCTACAGATTGGAAAAATCTAGTTCATGGATTCAATATGAAAATGAGCGATACAGCCGTGACTTACGATGTCGCTTATCCGATTCCGTTGGTAGCGATTCCTACAAGATATACCACACCAGGCTTTGGCGGTTTGGCTCGTGTGGAATTCTCTTATCCCCGCCTGGGATTCGGAGGCTTCCGCGACAATGGATTATTACGATTGGATTTCGCCATATACGAACCCGGAGATTGGGAAATAGTCTTCGCATTTAAAAGAGACAATCCAAAATTTAAAAACGATTAGCGCCCACCTGCATTATAAATAAAATAATTATGAACGAATTGATAATCTGTAAAACTGAAATGAAATGAGATATGTATTTACTCTGGGGCTGCTGCTGCTATTCACGGCATTCTCTAACATAAGTTTTGCACAGAACAAAATAACCGTAAAGGGAGTAGTGAAGGAAAAATCGGGTGCGAACAAAGCCGGTGTAACCATTTCTACCGGTAAACCCTTGAAATCCATTGGTAGCACCAATGAGAATGGAGCCTTTGATGTATCGGTTGAAGCTGGTAGTACGCTTGTTTTTACACACATAGGTTTCACAAAAACAGAAAGAAAAGTATCCGCTTCTACAAGCAATTTAACGATTGTGATGGCGGAAACGGACAATTCCATGGAAACGGTCGTTGTACAGGGATTTACCAAAAAAACAAGGGAAACTTCCACCGGCGCCAGTACGATTATATCCGGTAAATCGATCCAGGATGTACCCGTATCGAATGTAATGGAATTATTACAGGGTCGGGTTGCAGGATTAAATATTCAGAATAATACCGGTTCTCCCGGAGGTATGGGAACCATTAATCTGAGGGGTGTTTCCAGTGCGAGTGTGGGTGCGGATGGGTTTATCTCTCCTACCTCTCCCTTGTTTGTGATCGATGGTGTACCTGTGGATGTAAATACAAATTATGAATATGGTTTCCAGGGTGGTGGCCCGGGTATTAGTCCTTTGGCATTGATTCCACGGGAAGATATTGAGCAAATGGAATTTTTAAAAGATGCCGCTTCTACCTCCAT
>JBDSBN010000377.1:0-4395 GCA_039921585.1 Ginsengibacter sp.
ATATCCTGGTGGCTCTAACAAAAGACCAATTGCGCATCAATCAGCCGGACTTGCAATTGCGCAGGCAATTAAGCCACTTAATAGTTCAGGAATAGTGGATGAAGCAACTGGTAAAATTGTTTGGATATCCATCGGCATGTCGAACACGACGCAGGAAACCCAAACATTTCTTTCCCTGATACAGGGTTATGCTAACAAGAATCCAAAACTCCACTTAATTGATGGTGCTCAAGGTGGACAAGACATTAATTCAATCAACCATTCTACAGCGGCCTATTGGAACACGGTATCAAACCGACTGGCTTCGGCAAATGCAACTGCTGCTCAGGTACAGGTGATTTGGTTTAAACAAGCAGAAGCGCAACCAACTGATACTGCATTTGCGACATATCCGGATGCATTAAAAGCGAAATATAAATCCGTTATGCAAATATTAAAGACAAAATTTCCCAATTTAAAACTTGTTTATTTGAGTAGCCGGGTATATGTAGGATACGCAAATTCAAAACTAAATCCTGAACCATTTTCCTGGTACACAGGATGGACAGTAAAACGATTGATAGAGGATCAAATTAACGGGGACCCTTCCCTCACCTTTTCAGGAAACAATCCTTCATCTGCCTGGCTCTCCTGGGGGCCCTATTTATGGGCAAATGGAACAACTCCAAGAAGTGATGGATTGATTTGGACTCCATCCGATTTTCAGTCTGACGGAACACATCCCGGCACGACCGGAAGGCAGAAAGTTGCAGAAATGCTTTTGCAATTTTTCACCACTGATGAGACGACAAAACCATGGTTTTTAAAACCCTAGCGCGTTCTGAAATCGTAACTTGAAAATAAATCCTGATCGTTTGCCTTCTTTATTTTGTCCATTACAAGAGAAAAGAAAGTCCGCTGGAAATTAATAAGGAATTTGTTTTTTGCGTGCCTTGTGCTGAATTTGAAGATTTGTAAAGATTGCAGAGACCTAAACTGTTTCTCAGATCAATATTTAATTTCATTTTTTGGGTCAAAGTAATTTGACTTCCTATACCAACAGAAATTCCATAGTTCAATAATTTCCAGTTATCGCTTTTTATTTTTGAAGGAGATCGGTCTTGAATAGTTGTTATATATTGGTTTTTTAGTAGTGCACCGACAAAAATTCCCGCCTGACCATTAAACTTTATTTTATTCCCAAATTCATATTCTGCTAGTAATGGAAGATTTAAATAGTTGAGATGATAGGTCACATCTCCTTTTGAAAAACCTGTCCCGGTATTGTTCTCGAAATATAACGATCGATAAGCCCAACCCAATTGTTCATATTGCAGAATCGCTTTGACTCCAAAATGATTGGTCATTTTTACTTTCACATGGCTTCCCAAATGATATCCGAGCGTACTTCCCGCTTTTTTATTCAGAGATGAACTTCCATGGGATGAGTTGACATTTAATCCACCATGAAACCCATATTCAATCGTGTTTTTTTGCCCCATTCCGGTAAATGATAAAGTGATTAAAATCCAGGCAATCAGGAATTGTTTGAACATATTTGCGGGTTTTAATGAGAGAGCAATATCAACAATATTTGCATAAAAAAAAATACATATTCTTTTATATGCATTTATTTAAAGGCAGCACAATTTCTTTTATTAACAGGCTCTGAAAAACAAACCTTACAATCTCTGTGAAAAGAATATCATTTACAGAATGAATGAATTTATTATAATAAATTTGAACTGAATGGATATACAGACATATCATATTTTAACCGGTGACTGCCTTGCAAAACAGCTCAGTCAAATTCCCATAAAAGGAAACGTGTTCGTCTGTAGAGAATGCCTTGTTGATGGACCTTTGGAGGGCGACAACCTGGAGCAATTTTGGACTACTCGTGCAAAGTATATTTTAGAAACTTACAATGATTCTACAGAGCATTATTTTAAGAAAGTGGTCACTGAATTTGAAAAAATTATTACCCTACCTGACAATTCAGAAATAAACCTTTGGTTTGAAAACGATTTGTTTTGTCAAGCAAATATGTGGTTTATTCTTTCTTTGCTTTCTGGCAGCAAAAAACAATTGAAGGTATTTAGAATTTTCCCTGTAATCAATCATCAACAAGATCTCTGGAAAGGCTTTGGAATGTCGGATGCTGCAATGCTCGAACAAGCTCTTTTAAAAAGAATTGAATTCACCTTTCATGATCTTTTATTAGGAAATAAAATATGGAATGCGTTTAAAGAAAATGATTTGTATGAATTGAAAGTACTATCCAATTCAACATCAGAATGTTTTCAGTTTTTAAAAGAAGTTTGCCAGGCGCACATAGATCGCTTTCATGTGAACAATGAATTAGGCCGGCCAGAAAAACTAGTCAAAGAAATTTTAGACACCACTGCAAAGGAATTTAATATTGTTTTTATGGAGTTTTCAAGACAAGCAGGAATTTATGGTTTTAGTGATTTACAGGTGAAAAATATATTTGATCGATTCACATCTTTGTCGGCCACCCAGCCAGATTAGGAAATTCGGCTTGGCACAGATTGCTTCGGCGTATAAATAGCATTTAGATTATCCGTTATCGTGCCTCATCCTCATCCATTAAATAATTACATTTGTAGAAAAAAAAATGCTCTGTATTTTCCACCAATCTACTGATCCATATTTCAATATTGCCACAGACGAATATATTTTTAAACATATCGAGGAAGACTGTTTTATGCTCTGGAGAAATGATAATGCGATTATTATCGGAAAACATCAAAATGCATTGTCTGAAATCAATTATGATTATGTAAAAGAAAATAACATCCATGTAGTAAGAAGACTTTCGGGTGGAGGGGCCGTGTACCATGATTTAGGCAATCTGAATTTCTCCTTTACGATGACCGGTAAGGATAGCAGCCTGATCGACTTTGAAAAGTACACCAAACCCATCGTCGATGTATTACAAAACCTGGGGGTGAATGCAAAATTTGAAGGGAGAAATGATATCACTATTGACGGCCTAAAAATCTCCGGAAATGCGGAACATATTTTTAAAAACAAAATCCTGCATCACGGTACTTTATTATTCTCCTCGCACATGAAAAACGTGAGTGAAGCCTTAAAAATAAACCCGCTTAAATACCAGGACAAAGCGGTAAAATCAGTAGCAAAAAGAGTCACAAATATTTCTGATCATCTGTCTACTCCACTTACTATTGAGGAATTCACTCATCGAATCATGGATCATGTAATTGAAACATTTGATGATTGCAGATTGTATGAATTTACACCGGAAGATATCAAAGCAATTGAAAAAATCAGGGATGAAAAATATGCCACAAGAGAATGGAATTATGGCTATTCACCGGATTACAGTTTCAAGAAAGAAATTAAAACAAAAGGAGGAATGCTTGAAATGAATCTTGACGTTCAAAAAGGAATCATTAAAAAGGTAAAAATCTTTGGTGACTTTTTTAATGAGAAAGATATTACTGAGATTGAAAATGCACTGGAAGAAACGCAGCATGAGGAAAAAGCAATCCGTGAAAAATTAAGCACTTATCAGATCGGAGAATATTTTTCAAACATGACGGAAGAGGATTTGATTGAATGCATGTTCTGATCAGGAATCAGAAATTACGTTTTAGGTAAGAAGCCTTTCAAATAAAAATTGACAACATGACTTTATCCATCATTGGCTCTATCATACTTACAGCTATTGTGGTTATTTATATTCTGATAAGTTGGAAAAGAAGAATGAAAGCCAAACGTGACTTGAATGAGGAGGAGGAAGACGACAGCAATCCATAATTAAATAGGGTAAACCAATTCATTCATCTTAAATCTCACACGGATTTGTTCTAAAAACTCATTTATTCCGAAAGAAAGAGATTAAACATTTTAATCCCTGTCTTTTTTTGTAAAAAGCTCTTTCACTCTTTTCCATTCAAAAAACAGGGTAATAAAGAAAGCCATAAAAAGACTTTCAAACAAGAGTCTGCCGGCTGTTTCATGTTGTCTGTCGAACCAATAATGCCTGAAAACCAAAATTCCATTCCAGATAATAAAATACACCAGGAAGCTAAATATCAATTGCGTTCTGACAGAAGATAAACGGTACCATTTAATAAGTTTCTGCAACATACTTTCTTAATTAGTGACTGTTTTTAATCTTGTGGGCCTTGAGTTGATCACAGCCTGAATAATAAAACCAATGACAATTACCAGCAGTGCACCGATCACATTTAACCACAAAAACGAAATGACTTCTGCATTATAAATGAGAATTATAAATACTTCTGAAACCAATGCACTGATAAATATCGCATTGGCTTTAATATATTTAAACCAAAAGGCAACGAGAAATATCCCCAGTATAACTCCATAGAATAAGGAGCCTAAAATATTCACCGTTTCAAT
>JBDSBN010000378.1:0-5993 GCA_039921585.1 Ginsengibacter sp.
ATTTCTGCGATGTAATAATAGGACTCAGACCGCCTGCCACCATATTTTGAAGTGCCAAATTCGCGGATATTCCAGGTAGCAATTAATAAATTTGAATTCAGATCTTTTTCCGGAATCTCCCGGCTGAGTTGCTTTCTTAATTTTAGAAGATTCCGAAGAGTCCTTTGGCCTTCGGCCGTAGTTCTTTTAATATTTTGATAGAATGGCATGAAAAAGGAAATTAGTGGAGAAAAATAGATAACTAAAGATAATAAAATCTTGTATTAAGTATTTAAATAAACTTTATACGAAACCTCAAAATAAAATGCAGAAATACTTAAAATTCTAAATTTAATTATTAACTTGATGACGGTGTGGACTAACTGTTTTAAAAATCGACTTTAAGTACTGCAATTAATCGGGGTGATTCATAAGAAACTACTTTATTAATGCAGATGGGAAAACACTGAAAAGGATTGCATTTATTATCTATAACACTATTAACCAGATATTTTGCCAAAGCTATTTCTCCTTTTCTCTATCACATTCTTTGTGCATTTTGCTATGGCACAACCCATAATACCCCGCTTTGAAAACTTAAGTGTAAATGATGGGCTTCCACACAGTTCGGTTTATAGTATCACACAAGATAAAAAAGGCTTTATGTGGTTTGGCACTGCAGATGGGCTGTGCCGTTATGATGGCAATATTTTAAAAACATTTAAATATGCAGCCACCTACGAAAATGATGTGATTAATAATTTTATACGGGGTAAAATACTGGAAGATAAAACCGGCAGCATCTGGTATTGCAACGAAACGGGCATTTACAAATGGGATAAGATAAATGAACGTGTTGTTCGAATTAAGGCATTTGGCAAAAGTGAATTTGATAATACCGGTTTTCAAGCAGTTTATATGGATACGGACAATTGCATCTGGCTGTTTAATTTAGTATTTGGGATTTTTAAATTTAATATCCTGACCAGGCAAATGCTCCGCTTTCCTTTGCCTGTTAAATTTGATCATAATGATATTGTACACCGTTTTATCAACACAGATGATAGAGGAAATATTTGGCTGCGCGTTGGAAATAAAAACACCCCTTTATTGATATTCAATCGACAAACGCTTCAATATTCTATACAGTTTGCGGATGACCCACCACAAAGCATCTATTTTGATAAACAAAAAAAAGTGTTGGTTTATTATGATCGATTAGTATTTCCAGAAAAAAAAGTTTTCAAAATTCTTTATAATAAAAAGGCAGGTTTTTACTCTTATGATGGCGTCATTGATAACAATGGACGGCTGTGGATGGCGGCAATTGGTAATGGGCTTTTTTCCTATGACAATAAGAAAAATATTCTTCATCAATTCCATCATGATAATTCAAAAGTTAAATCCTTGCCCTTTGATTTAGCCAGTTGTTTATTCATCGACAGAAATGAAAACCTTTGGATTGGTTTGGATGGAGCCGGAGTGGCAAAACTTGACCTAAAAGAACCGAGATTTAATTTATTCCCTCTATCAGAGGGGGATTTTCCTGTATCAAATGATTATTTCACCAAATGTTTTTATGAAGATGAAGTGGGGAGAATTTGGTTTGGTACACATTCAAATGGCTTAAATATTCTTGACCCAAAAAAACAGGAGTTGGTAAATTACCGGCATAAATCGGGGGATAGAAATGCTCTTCCCGGCGATATTGTTGGAAGCATCCTAAAAGATCGCAGGGGGATCTTGTGGATTGGCAGCAATGGAGGTATTTCCATATTTGATGAAAGTAAAAAGACATTTACAACGATCCCTATTCATAATTTTCCACCATCAAATCCTGCAATGAATAATTTTGTTTACAAAATGGTGCAATTGCAAAATGAGAATATTTTAGTTGCTACCTCATTGGGTATCATTAAGATTACTCAAAATGAGAAACGCAAGTTTGAAGGATCATTTTTTAGTGACACCAGACACCTATCTTCCGTTACAATAGATATTGCAGAGATGCCGGATCAAGTTGTTTATGCTGCATTTCCAAATTTAGGACTATACAAATTTAAACCTGAAGAAGATAGTTATTCCCTTTTAAATATATTTTTGCCTGGTATAGATTTACGTAGTATAAGAATCGACGAGCAGGATGGCCACTATCTTTGGATTGGCAGCGCCAAAGGGTTGATTCATTTTAATACCAGAAACAATACATATACTACCTGGGATGAAAAAGATGGACTGGCAAACAATTATGTTTACGGTTCGTTGGAAGACAAAAGTGGGCATCTATGGATTAGTACTAATAAGGGATTGAGCGTTCTTAATCGCACGAACAATACCTTTGAAAATTTTTCCTTTCAGGATGGATTACAAAGCAATGAATTTAATACGCAAGCATTCTATAAAGGCAATTCCGGCACGTTTTATTTTGGAGGTATCAAGGGATTTAACTGGTTTAAACCAGGAGCAATTCCCAAAGAAAATAAAAAACCTGAAGCCGCTATTACGGATGTTGCCATCAACGATTCTATTTTCATAAGGGATTCTTCCTTTTTATTTGATCATACTATTCGTGTACCATATGATAAGAATGATTTTATTTTCAGGTTCGCTGCTTTAGATTATACCCGGCCTGAAGCCAATAAAGTACATTACTTTTTAGAAGGGTGGGATGCGAACTGGGTTGCATCTGATAATCGCACAGCGAGGTATTCCAATCTTCCGCCAGGGAAATATTCTTTAAGATTAAAAGTTTCAAATTCAGCTGGTGTCTGGAGCGAAGAAGAAAAAATACATATTCTTATACAACCCCCATTTTGGAAACGAAGTTGGTTTTTAATAACCCTGTCATTGGTTTTGATCGGAGTCGTCGCGTTTATTACCTATGAAATTGCACAGACAAAATCGGAAAGAAAATTGCGGTTATTGGAACAGAAAATAGCTTTAGATGCAGAACGCAATCGTATTAGTGCAGATATGCATGATGAGATCGGAAGTGGTATCACACATATTGCTTTACTAAGTGAGTTGATCCAAAAACAACATAAAGAAGAAATAGATTTTAAAAAGGATATCAACATCATTGCCACTTCCGCAAGAAAACTCGTGCAAACCATGAGTGAGATCATTTGGGCATTAAACCCCCAAAACGAAACCCTAGAGAACTTGTTAGCTTATACGAGGGAGCAATCACAACAACTATTTGAATCAATGAATATCCAATTGCACATTGATTTTCCAGAGTTGATTCCAGACATTAAATTAACCAATGTGCAACGAAGAAATTTATACCTCGTTACAAGAGAGGCATTAAATAATGCCTTAAAACATTCTGATGCAAGCAACATTTTATTAAAATTTGAAGTTGTAAATAATCATTATTGCTTTTCTGTTATGGACGACGGAAAAGGACTTTGTAAGCAAAATTCAAAGTTTGGAAGGAACGGATTTACCAATATGCAAAATAGAATGAAAGATATCGATGGCACCATCGAGTGGCAATCATTGGAAAAGGGAGTTTTAGTGACATATTGTTTTACTGCAACATAAGAAATACTACTTTATTCACCCAATTGTAAAAATGCATTAATGGTATCTTTATCAATGACTCCGATAATAATTATAGAAGACGATGAAAAAATCCGCAATTATCTGGCAGCTTTAATAGCGGGTTCCGGCGAATTTGATCTGCAGGCAAATTTCGGCTCATCTGAAGAAGCCATACAGTACTTTGAAAAAGGATTGGGTGATGTCATTGAACTGGTTCTAACTGATATTCAGTTGCCGGGGAAGTCAGGCATCGAATTTATATCCTGGCTAAAACCTCTTCGGCCTGATATCCAATTTATGGTCCTAAGCGCTTACGATGATGCAGATAAAGTTTTCAAAGCCTTGAAAGCGGTTGCTACAGGATATATTTTAAAAAATACACAAGCAGTTAAATTAATAGAAGCTCTTACAGACCTACGGAAGGGTGGTAGTCCAATGAGTAATGAAATTGCCCGCAAAGTAGTCAATGCATTCCAATCAGAAATTGAATATGTAGATGCCAAAGAAAACTTATCCGCGAGAGAAAAGGAGGTTTTGCATTGGTTGTCTAAAGGTTTTAGTTATAAAGAAATTGCTGCAAAACTATTCATATCTATTGAAACAGTCCGCACACATATCCGTAATATTTACGAGAAATTACATGCCGGTAATAGAGGTGAGGCTTTAAGAAAAGCCGGGCTTAAATAACTCCCTACTACTTTTTACACATTTTTTTTGTGCCATATTGATGACATCTTGAATTATATTTTTTATTCAGGCATTCATCTATTTGTACTTGCCTGAAATAAAATTTTAAAAACAATTTTTCAGTTAAAAACAATTTAGAATGAAAACATTAATTTTTCTTTTCGCAATTCTATGTCACAATTTTATATTGCAGGCACAGGATGTATTAATCTTTAAAAATGGTCCTTTCTCGGGATTGATATCCTCTACAGGGAAAGTGATTTTGGAACCTGTTTATACCTATATCGGATCGTTCTCCGAAGATGAATTAGCAAGAATATCCAATAAAGCAGGAAAAAGTGGTTAGATCAATAAACAAGGGAAAGTGGTTGTTCCGTTTTTATATCCCACTCTACGGGATTTTCATGAAGGATTGGCTGTCGCAACTCTGGACAATTTAATGTACCCTGATAATTGATATGGATATATTGATAAATCTGGAAAAATAGTGATCCCATTCATTTATTCTGTTTTGGGTAGATTTTCTGAAGGTCTGGCTTTTGTTAAACTTCCTACCGGAAAAAGTAGTTTTATAGACAAAACCGGAAAAGAAATTATTGCCTTGTCCTATGATTTCGCAGCACCTTTTTTTGAAGGATTATCAGCAGTTAATAAGCAGTTCGACACAGGAGACAAATGTGGATATATTGATAAAACAGGAAAGGAGGTAATCCCATTACAATTTAATCTGGCATTAAACTTTTCAGAAGGATTAGCGGTTGTGGGAATCAATAAAAGACCAGGATTCGGATTCAATAAGGGATATATAAACAAAGCCGGAAAAATAGTTATTCCTATTCAATTTGATGAGGCGGATGAATTTCATGAAGGCCTAGCCTTTGTACGCACAGGGGAAATTGAAACAGGAAATCGGGCCTTTATTAATACTACTGGCAAAGTGATTATTTCATTGCCTTACAACAGTGCAAGACCTTTCCGGGAAGGCTTGGCAGCAGTAAATGTCAGAAATAAAAGCGGAGGATTCAATTATGGTTTTATTAATAAAAAAGGTAAGGAAGTTATTCCTTTAATCTATGAGGAAGTCGGTGATTGCTATAAAAGTAGAATAACGGTTACCTTAAATGGTAAGGTATTCCTCATTGATAAAACAGGTAAAAGAATATTTTAAAACCATTTCCTGCATTTTGGCAATTGATGGTTATTTCCGCTTTTGCAAGACTACACCACAACAGCCATACTACTATTTACACATTTTTTTCTTTTCTCTATTAACTTAGTTTCACCCTGACTATTTTCTATAACTTTTTAAAAATAAATGAAATGAAACTAAAATTATTCATGGTTCTTGCAATTGCAACTTGCTTTGCACAAACCACTACGGCGCAATTAAATGTTGGTAATCTAACCCATTTAAAAGTTTTCCAGTCTAAGATTTACGTTGCCGGCTCTACGTGAGTAGCTTGTTTAAAATCACCACAGGAAGTGGAATGGCAATTAACATTACCGGAAGCAGATAACAGGCTAATGGAGGTGGACGAAAACGGGGTCGTCTTTGTTACTTATGATTATGACGGTATCGATAAAAAAGGCGGGTTTTGGTTGAACCGTTTGGGCGATGTGAAATCATTTAGTAATGCAACAATCGGAAGTATATCGTCTGATGGTAAATTGTTGTGGAGCCAGCAGACTAGTGCTGCTTCCAAGCAATCCATTCCGGGTATTGATAAAAATATTGTAGCGGTACTCCGCTCAAATACCATGAGCATTTCGGACAGAAATAC
>JBDSBN010000379.1:0-3753 GCA_039921585.1 Ginsengibacter sp.
TGATTCTTCTTTCGTGATTTGGTGTTGTAATCTCATAAATGACCGAATAGGATTCGCCCGTTTTTCTGGCGTGTTTCATTGCAGTCAGGAGTTCCTGCATATTAGGTTTGTTCACGATATGGAAGAATGATCTATTGGATCTTAGGAGTTCTTCTTGCTGAATTCCAAATATTTCATATAGCTGATCCGACCATTTTAACTCTCCTGTTTCCAGGTTTTGCGACCAATTTCCCAACCGGGCCAGACGTTGTGCCTCGGCAAGGGCCTTCTCACTTTCAATAATTTTTTGTTCTGCTTTTTTAGTCTCGGGAATATTTCGGACATAAAAAACGGTACCCACAATTTCTTCCTCTTTAAAAATAGAATTGATATACAATTCTACTAAAGTTGCAGGTAAATTACTTGTTTTGGAAATTGAAACTTCCTCTCTGACTCTTTGTCCTTTTAACGCTTTCTGGAAATATATATCCCATTGTTCAACAAAAGTTTTAGTAAATGGATGTTCCAGGAAATTATCTCCGGGCTTAAATTGAATTCCGGTGCTAAATTCCAGAAGTTTTAAAAAGCTTTTATTTGCCTCCATTAATTTATAATCAACACTGACACTCCATATCTGATCTTTCGTACTATTAATTAGAGGGTTGTTATTCAGTTTTATAACAGCTTCAAATTCTTCCTTCCTGACATAGCTGGTGATATCTGTTGCCAGGATTAAAATAAAGTCGGAGTCATCTAAGAAATTTTTTTGGATTTCAACGTGAATGATCTCCCCCATTTTTAGTCGATTTTTCCAACGGCCTGTATATACAGAAGCCAGATTATCTTGATTTTTTAATTTATTTTTTAACCGAATGACTTCGTCAGGAGGTAAAATATCCAACAATGTTTTTTCTAAAAACTCTGTTTTGGTATAACCGTATTGTCTTAAAGCTGTTTCATTAACATCAACAATCTGAAAGCTTTTTTGATCGATAACCCACCCGGCAGCAGGGTTTTCTGTAAATATGCTTGAAAAGTTAAATTGGTCTTTGTTATTTGCTTTTTGGGCGTTTAGATTTATCTCTTTTTCATAACATGAATTTGTATAGTCTGTAATTTTAAGAGCGAACTGAACTTTTTGATTTTGGTCAAATACTTTATAATATTTATATTCTATAGGGAGTTTATCCCCATATCTCTTAATAGCAAATCCTTTTTTAATGGATACGCCTTCGGCGGAAGAGGGCGAAATTTGCCGATTGATGATTTCCAGGTCAGCTATTAATAGGTTGGATAGTAATCCTTTTATTTCTTCCTGAGAATAATTAAAAAATTGACAGGCTGCATCATTGGCTTTTAAAATCACTCCATTTGCTTCAACTATAATAAAAGGGATATCAGATACTTCTACATTTTCTAAGTTATTCAATACAGTTTGGATTAATTAGTTTTTCTAATAGTTGAAAGATGATACTTTATAAAAAAACAGTAAGAATTACACTTGAGCTTTTTTATAAAAAATGATCAGAACGGAACATAGGAGAAAAGATTTTCTTATGGATGGACCAGAATAATATCTGTCTGCAAATGCAGGGTGGGTGGAATTCTTTCATAGGATTTAATTGTTAGGCGAAAATTAGAGGCCCGAAAGTAATTGGTATTCGGTAAAAACAAAAAAATATTTTAATATTAAATTATAAATGGTAAATAATCATATTTGGTGGTAAATGTTTTTATCTCAGAAGAATTTTAGACCTGCCTGGATTGAATCAAACCAATCCCCATTTCTTTTATTTCTTGCAACGCTTTTACCTCATCCCCTTTTTTTGCTTCAACCGGTCCAGTGGCATCTGTGATAACGAAAACCTTAAATCCTGCATGTAAGGCATCTTGCGCAGTGGCCTTTACACAATACTCAGTTGTCAGGCCGCAGACATACACCGTGTCGATGTTGTTTTTTTTGAGTAAATAGGTCAGGTCATGATTTGTGGCTTCAAAAGCACTATAACCATCATCGATATTAGACGTTCCTTTTAGAACGACTTCATCAATTTTTGAGATATCCAGATCTTTATGGAAATCTGCCCCATGCGTAGCACGAACGCAATGCACCGGCCAGTTTTCAAAATGAACTGTTTTTTCAGGGTGCCAGTCCTTGGAGGCAATGACCAGGTCAAACCTGTCAAGGAGGCTATTTATAACCGGTATCACCGAGTCTCCCGCAGGAGAAGGTAAAGTGCCTCCCGGGCAAAAATCATTTTGTACATCTACTATTAATAATGCTTTTTTCATTTTATTCGTCTTAAAAATTTCAAGTGTGATTCAATCAACGTTTTATGTAACAAATCTATCAGTTCTGATTGGCAAATCTACCATACAAAATTAAAATCGGTATTTGCAGAAATATAAGGATAAGCAAGCAATTGGTATGTACAAAATGAAAAATTATAAAAAGGAACCTTTTGAAACGTGTGCACAATGGTATTAATGCCTAATTTTAAACTATGTTTTTAAAACCAACTTCAAAACATCAGCTGTCAAAATCTACTTTCATGTATGGTGTGCAGTGTACCAAACGACTTTGGTTGCATAAGTATTTACCAAAAGAAAGAGACGTGCAATCGGATGGTCAAACCAGGATTTTTCAACAGGGAACGGATATTGGAGTTTTAGCACAACAACTTTTTCCGGGTGGTATTAATGCCGAGCCGGAAAACTATTATTCATATCAAAAATCTGTAGCGGATACGGAGCGGTATTTCCGAAACGGGCATCAAATAATTTATGAGGCAGCTTTCCAGTTTAATGGAATTCTTTGTGCGGTAGATCTGCTCATTAAAACAAATCATAAATGGTACGCGTATGAAGTAAAGTCTACCAATAGCGTTAAAGCTGCACACATATACGATGCGGCATTGCAATATTATGTCATTACAAATTCGGGAATAGACCTGGCAGATTTTAGTATTATTCATTTAAATAAAGAGTATATCCGTTTTGGAGCTCTGGATATAAAACAATTATTTCATCCCGTTTCTGTTTTGAAAGAAGTGAATGAATTAAATGCTTTTGTTTCTTCTAAATCTTTAGAGCTTTTAGAGGTGCTTTCTAAAAATACACCTCCACAAAAGGAAGTTGGAGAACATTGTATGATTCCCTATCCGTGCGATTTTCAAGGGTTTTGCAACAAAGGAGTATTCCCCATGCAAACAATATCAACTGAAAATGCATCGGCTGATATCGACATGAGTTTTGTTATAAAAAACCTTCGCTTTCCGGTTAGTTTTTTATCCCTCGATACATGGAGTTCGGCAGTGCCGCAATATGACGGGCATTGGCCATATAAGCAGGTTTGTTATCAATTTTCTATTCATAGGCAGTCAGCTCCCTTTGGTCCATTAGACCATTATTATTTTATAGAAGAGGATATGAATTCCCAACAAAAAGAATTCATAGAGAGCTTGTTGAATTTTGCAGGAAAGGAGGGGAGCATCGTTGTTCATAATAGTTCCTTTGTCAAATATCATCTCCAGGAATTAAAAAAGAATTTTCCCACTCTTGAAAAAGAGATTAATTCTGTACAATTAAGAATAATCGAATTAAATCCACCCTTTCAAAAAGACTTTGTTTTAGAAGAAATTTTGGAAAAAGAGCTAAAGCAAGAAAAGCATTTTAAAACTTTTCCTGTAGTTCATAACCAATCCATTTTGGAGCATTCCTCTGCTGCGGCTGCCTGGTTTAATTTAAGAAATGAGGTTGACAAAGAAAAAATAG
>JBDSBN010000380.1:0-7577 GCA_039921585.1 Ginsengibacter sp.
TCAATTGATTTAACATGAGGGTTTAAAAGTGCCATTAATTCTATAATAGCAAATGCATTTTTATTTCGGTCTTCTCTATTTTCCAAAGTAAGAGTATACTCTGCCATTTTTTGTATGTGGCGGCCGTATTCTCTGATGATTAAATGATTCCTGGTAGTGTTGTACTCCATGTTCTCTACGTTTTCCATAGCGCAAATGTATTGTTTATTGTTTAATTTCTTTAAATATAGCAACCCTTTGTTGTTAAATAAGTCTGTTTTCAGAAAATTAATTTTGATTGATTAAATAACAAAATGTAAAATCTTCCCCGATATCCGGATTCTAATTAATAAGGCGTCGAACTTTATTAGAACACTGATTGGTTTTGACTTCATCCGAAAGGATATTTTCTATATAAAACCAGGTTACTAAATAACAGATGGCAAATTCATTTAGTTTTAAGGTGAATTAATACATAGCAGGGCTTTTTACCGATTATTTTTAGTAATCTTGACAATCAAAAAAAACAGATAATCTATTGATGTCCAATTTTTTGCAGATTTGCTTATGGTAATTCATGAAAATACATCACTCCTTCAAACAAAATTTGTATGGGATGATTTTATTGAAATTCCTATTTTTCGTTAGCTTTTTAAAAAAAATAACCAATATTTGCTCTGATTTTTAAAAAACTGAAACATAATGAGTATTCTGAAAGTTTAATTGCAAATTCAAACTTTTAATTACTCAATAATCCAGGCATGACCATTATAAACAGCTTATTCCCTTTAAATAAAATTTTTTCTTGAACTATTAATCAATTTAATCCAAAAAGAATATGGAAACAGATCAGCAGTTGATCGCGCATTTGAAAAAACAAGGCGTAGATGACAAAATGGTAATAGGCCACCCGGCCGGATTGTTAGTGCTTTTTTTTACAGAGATGTGGGAACGTTTCAGTTATTATGGAATGCGTGCCTTATTGGCTTTGTTCTTAGTAAGCACGATTGCCAGCGGTGGTTGGGATTGGACCCGAGCTGAAGCGATGAACTTATATGGGTGGTATACAGGTTTCGTGTATCTGACTCCAATTTTAGGCGGAATTATAGCCGATAAAATAACTGGATATCGAAAAGCTATTTTAATAGGTGCGATATTAATGACTCTTGGACACGCCTCCATGGCGCTGGAGGTTTTTGAAAATACTTTCTTTTTTATTGGACTGGGACTTTTGATACTTGGAAACGGTATGTTTAAACCGAACATTTCCACAATGGTAGGGCAACTGTATCCTGATAACAGTTCGAAAAAGGATGCTGGGTATACTATATTTTATATGGGTATTAATGCAGGCGCATTCTTAGGGATGCTTTTGTGTGGATATATTGGAGAGAAAGTGGGTTGGCATTATGGATTTGGTCTTGCAGGTGTCTTTATGTTTTTTGGTATGTTGCAATTTTATTTTGCCCGCAATTATTTTGGAAAAATTGGTATTGATCCAAAATTATTGACTACACAGTTTGATGAAAAGGAAGAAGAGAAGGATAAAACTGTGGAAGAAGAAGCCGCTAAGCTGACTCCTAAAATGGTTCGCGATCGCCTGATTGTTATTTGTGTTCTAATATTCTTTAGTATTTTCTTTTGGCTGGCTTTCGAACAGGCAGGGGGGTCTATGAGTATTTTTGCGAAAGATTATACACAACGCGTTTTGTCAGGTAATGCCGCTACTACATTCAAATGGGTAGATGCGATTTTAACTTTATTCCCATTAGTAATCGTAACGACTGTATTGTACGGTTTGGCAAAAAAGCTTTTTGCAGAATATCCTGCGACCATTATATGTACGTTGATCAGTTTTGTCATAATTTGGGGTTTGGGTATTTGGAAAATACAAAGAGAGTTTTATGCTATTGAAACAGAAGTAAATGCTTCATGGTTTCAGATTCTTAACTCCTTTTTTATCATCACTCTGGCTACACTCTTCAGTAAACTTTGGGAAAAAGTATGGAACCCTTCAGGTCCTGTAAAATTTGCTCTTGGTTTATTCCTGTTAGGTATCGGATTTGTGATTTTAGCATATGGAAGTAAAGATATTCCTCAAGGTGCAGCAACCGCATCCGTAAGTATGATGTGGCTGGTACTGGCTTATTTCTTTCATACTACGGGAGAACTTTGCTTATCACCGGTGGGCTTATCATATGTAAGTAAACTTTCGCCGAAGAAATTTCTTGGTCTGGTATTCGGTTTATGGTTTGCATCTTCTGCCATTGCAAATATTATTGGTGGTCAGTTGGGCGGACTTATTGATAAAATAAGTACGGAGCATTCTATGTCTTACTTTTTTATGATTTTTGCTATTTTGCCGGCAATTGCCGGAGTTGTATTACTCTTGATATCTCCATTGTTAAAAAAGATGATGCATGGAATTCGATAAAATTTAAGATAGCTGCCTGCCAGATTAAAAACAGAGTTGTTTCCTCTGGCAGGCACACTTGAGATTTTTGGCGGTTCGGATTAATAATAAATAAGATTGCCATGCAGCTTAAATATAATTTAGAAAATAAAATAACTATCCTCGATGAATACTGATATTGAAAACTTATTTAAAGACAAAGTATTAGGCCATCCGGCCGGGCTCTTTATTTTATTTTTTACTGAAATGTGGGAGCGGTTTTCTTTCTATGGAATGCGCATTCTCCTGATTCTGTTTCTAACAGCTCCTTTCCTGAGTAATAACCCTGGCTGGGATTGGCCCCGAGAGCATGCATTATCCCTCATTGGTACGTATGCCTCCCTTTTGTATCTGACACCAATCGTTGGTGGCTGGATAGCAGATAAAATTACTGGTTACAGAATAGCAGTAGTTATTGGTTGTGTTATTATGACGCTGGGACACGTGGCTATGGCTGTGGAAACAACTGCCTCTATCTATATAGGACTTGCATTTTTGGTAATAGGTACGGGCTTTTTCAAACCGAATATTACTTCGATCATTTCCGAAATGTATAAAACTCAGGAATCCAAAAAAGATGGTGCTTATACTATCTTTTATATGGGTGTAAATGCCGGAGCTTTTTTCGGAATGATGTTATGTGGATATCTAGGTGAGAATTATGGATGGTCTTATGGTTTTGGATTGGCCGGGATTTTTATGTTTTTTGGAATGCTACAATTTATGCTGGCCCATAAACTGTTTGGAAAAATAGGTGGCAGACCTTCTAAAGCAAAGGAAGAAAATGTTTTAACACAAGCTGGTCAGGAAGATGCACTCTCCACATTACCGGAGGAAGAAAAAAAGCTGAATCCTTTTACCTCTTTCGACAAACTATTGATCGTGTTGTCTTCTGTGGGTGGTTTGTTGTACCTCTTTAGTGATCCTTTACACACAATTTATAATATTTCCGTATTGCCATTTAGTATTGGGGGAATGAGTGGAAATAATCTGGTTATCATCACTTCTCTGATCTTGTTTTTAATATTATTGGTGAGTCGTATCAGCAGATATATTCCGGTTGTTCGTGATAAGCTGATTGCTGTTTCAGTTTTTGGCCTTTTCACGGTATTTTTCTTTGCTTTTTTCGAGCAATCATTGGGTTCAATGACCTTGTTTGCACAGGATTATACCAATAGAAGTCTGACGGGTAATTCGGCTATTATTTTTAAAATTGTCGATGCCTTACTTACAACAGTGCCTTTGGTGATCATCACATGGGTGATTTATTTGTTGGTTAAAAAAACACATTCCCGGATTGGAATATCGAACATTGCTCTAATCATTGCATTTATTATTATTTGGGGACTGGTTATTTTTCGTCTCAATGATAAAATCAGACAGGAAGAACTTGCAGTGGATGCGACCTGGTTTGGAATATTAAACTCCTTTTTTATTATCATGTTGGCGCCATTATTTTCTAAGTGGTGGGAAAGTAAATACAATCCCAGCGCAGCTATGAAATACGGCTTAGGCCTGGTGCTTTTAGGAATTGGTTTTGCCATATTAGCCTTTGGAGCATCTACTATTCCTTCCGGAGCCATGACGGCTTCTGTAAGTATGATATTCCTTATTCTGGCATATTTATTCCATACCATGGGGGAGCTGTGCTTATCACCACTCGGACTATCTTATTTAAGTAAACTGGTGCCTGCCCGGATGATCGGATTTATGTTTGGTGTTTGGTATATGGCTATTGCTGTGGGACAAAAGGCCGCTAACCAAATGGGCGGTATGATCGATAAAATTTCTGCCACGTATTCCTTGGGCACATTTTTTATGATTTTTGCTATTGTGCCGGTAATTGTTGGATTGATTTCATTTGTAATGAATCCCTTGTTGAAGAAGTTAATGCATGGTGTCCGATAGTTTAACTTATCAGAAGATTCTGCCAATGGAATGACTTAATCATTTTAAAAGAAAAGTGTTTTCCATAAAAGAAAAGGTAAGACACCTTTTTAACGGATTGTTTTTTGCCTAAAACTTCCTGTTTAAATCAACTGAATTATTCTTCCCAGAGGAATAATACCAAAGGGATATCAAGAAGAAAATTAGATTTATTTTAGAATTTTATCTTAAATGAATAGATGATTTTCTAACTTGCCCCTTATCTTTTATCAATTAAAATTTAAGTTTTGAAGATTCTTATACTTGGGTCAGGTGGCCGTGAACATGCATTTTGCTGGAAAATAAAGCAAAGCTCTTTATGTACAGAAATATTTGCAGCTCCCGGAAATGCTGGTACAGCAGAACTTGGTAGGAATGTGGATTTAAAGGTGAATGATTTTGAAGGAATTAAATCTTTTTGCCTAGAAAAACAAATAGGAATGGTGGTAGTAGGACCTGAAGATCCTCTTGTAAATGGGATATTTGATTTTTTTAAAAATGACGCTGAATTAAATCATATTATTATTACCGGTCCCTCCCAAAAAGGTGCACAATTAGAAGGCAGTAAAGCATTTTCTAAAGAGTTTATGTTGCGCCATGGTATACCTACAGCTAGGTACAAAGAATTCAATTCGGATAATTACGAAGAAGGAATCAAGTACATTCAAAATCATTCATTACCTGTTGTTTTAAAAGCAGATGGATTGGCTGCCGGTAAAGGCGTTTTGATTTGTCAGACTCATGAAGAGGCGTTATCGGAATTCAGCCATATTCTTAAAGAGTCAAAATTTGGAGATGCAGGAAACAAAGTGGTTATCGAAGCATTTTTAGATGGTGTTGAAATGAGCGCTTTCATATTAATGGATGGAAAAAATTACGTTTTATTACCCGGAGCTAAAGATTATAAAAGAATTGGAGAAGGTGACACCGGACTAAACACCGGCGGAATGGGTGCAATAAGCCCAGTACCGTTTGCTACAGATCATTTCATGAAGGAGGTAGAGGATTTAATTATAAAGCCTACAATTGCCGGCATGGACAAAGACGGGATTGATTACAAAGGATTTGTTTTTTTTGGACTTATAAAAGTGAACGAATCCCCCATGCTCATCGAATATAATTGCAGAATGGGCGATCCGGAAACGGAGGTAGTTTTACTGCGACTAAAAAACGATCTTGTTCAATTATTTATTTCCATGGATAAACAAGAATTACACAAAGAGAAGATTGAGCTATATAAAATGAATGCAGCAACAATTGTGTCAGTGAGTGGTGGATATCCTGGTGATTATAAAAAAGGGGAAATTGTTAAGCTGGACTATCTTTCAAATCCTCAGGCCCGAAAACATATAGATGAAGAAGGCGGAGTTCAGGTATTTCATGCAGGTACAAAACTGGATGATTCCAATATACTTACTAACGGCGGTCGGGTTTTGGCCGTATCTTCAATGGCTGAAACTTTAGCAGAATCAATTGAGCTAAGTAAGGAGATTTTAGAACAGATTCATTTTGAGGGGATGTATTATCGCAAAGATATAGGATACGAGTTTTTTGAATAAAAGTACTTCAGATATAAAGTTGTTTTTCCCATTTTTTTTATGAATGATTTTGATTCTTGCCATCATCTTGATAAAAATAATAATCCTGTTACCATTTTCGTTTAAGAAAAAGATCTGCGGATTTTTTTATTACAAAATGTAGAATCGCGGACAGGAATAGGATCAATTTATATTTTAACATTTAGGATGGAGGGGTGGATTTTAGAAAAGAAAATCACGGACACTTTAGGAATCGATAAAATATGAGGTGCTGTTTTGATCTTTACAGGTGTTTTTACCGGATAAAATCCGTGTAAAAGATGTGTAAATGGACAATTCCTTAAAAAATAAACTGATCAGATATAAGAAAAGCTTTACATCAGGGCAGGAGCTTTATGTTCTTAAATTTTCAATTCAGCAAATGCTTAATTGCATAAGGTAATTCCAATTTATTTCAACAACTTTGCAACCATTAATAATTTTTCAATATACCTACTAGAATATGGGCCTTTTTAATTTTTTCACTCAAGAAATAGCCATTGATCTCGGGACCGCAAATACGTTAATTATTCATAATGATGTAGTGGTGGTAAACGAACCATCCATTGTGGCATTAGACCGGAACAATCCTAAGAACATTTTGGCTGTTGGTAAAAAGGCTTTAATGATGCATGAGAAAACGCATGAAAGCATCCGTACCGTCAGGCCACTAAAAGATGGAGTGATTGCGGATTTCAATGCAGCCGAATTGATGATCAGAGAAATGATCAAAAAGATTTATCCTAAAAAACCTTTATTTCCTCCAAGTTGGAGAATGATGATTTGTATTCCTAGTAGTATTACAGAAGTAGAAAAAAGAGCTGTGCGGGATAGTGCTGAACAGGCGGGTGCTAAAGAAGTATATCTTTTGCATGAACCGATGGCTGCTGCTTTAGGTATTGGACTTGATGTAGAGGAACCCGTGGGAAATATGATTATTGATATTGGAGGAGGTACTACCGGAATTACCGTGATAGCTTTAGCAGGTATCGTTTGCGACCAATCTATCCGTGTAGCAGGTGATGAATTCACAGCAGACATCATGGAAGCATTGCGCAGATACCATAGTCTTTTAATCGGTGAAAGAACAGCGGAACAAATTAAAATTCAGATTGGTGCTGCAATGAAAGATATTGATAACCCACCAGATGATATGCCAGTAAATGGTCGTGATCTTGTAACAGGAATTCCAAAGCAAATTATGGTCAGCTACCAGGAAATCGCAGAGGCCCTGGATAAGTCTATTTTTAAAATTGAAGAAGGAATATTAAAAGCCCTGGAAACTACCCCGCCAGAACTTGCTTCCGACATCTATCGTCGTGGCTTGTATTTAACCGGAGGTGGCGCCTTGCTTAGAGGATTAGACAAAAGACTGACCGCCAAAATTAAATTGCCTGTACATATAGCTGATGATCCACTAAAGAGTGTTGTAAGAGGTACAGGTTTGGCTTTGAAGCATTATGACAGATACCCTTTTGTCATGAGATAAATACTCTGACTTTAAAGTAATTGCCTGAAAGAATGTAAACTTTATTTCAAAAATGGAATTCAGCAAAATGATGTATATTTCTATTAATCTTTAACTAACGTTCCATTAAAGGAGCCAGATAATATGCGAAATATTTTCCTCTTTATACGCATTT
>JBDSBN010000381.1:0-4784 GCA_039921585.1 Ginsengibacter sp.
CCATATTCTTTTAATGCCTGTACGGTAATTTTTTGTACCTGATAAGAATGTCGTCTTCGTGTTCCGAAATCTGCGATGGTTATACCGAGTTCTTTATATTTTTCAATTTTGTTTTTCGCTGTTAAGGCTACCTTGTCGTCCGGATCCCGCTGTCCGCCGGTCATTTTATAGTAGAGTTCACATATTAAAAACATGATGGGAACTTCCCAAAGAATGGTCCGATACCAATATCCTTCAATGGTTACACTTAACTCTGTACCATTTTGGATTACAGTTACCTCATGTGGATCATACCGGAAACCTTGCAGAAAATCCAGGTAAGTAGGAGAGAGGTAAGGACAGTTTTTTGCCAGAAATTCTTTTTCTGCTTTGGTCAGTTTTAAAGAATCAAGAGCATTTATTTCTTTCGTTAATGCAAGACCAAATCCCTCCGGGAATTGATGCTTGCCGCGATTGATAAAAGCATATTTTGCCTTCGCTTTAGGGAATAAATTTATCACTGCATTCTGCATGGTGAATTTGTAAAAGTCATTATCCAGAATGGAAATAATATGCATAGTTCTTTTTTTACTTAAAGATAATTGATGGGAAGGCTAAATTCAAAAACCAATTGCTATTATGCTCCCCAGGTGGTTAATCCGTATTTCGTAAATGTGAAGGGTTTTACCTCTCCGCCAAACTTGTTCAATTCTTCTATTACCTGATGTCGTGTGTTTCCAGGGCAATAAAATATCATAAAGCCACCTCCACCGGCACCACTGATTTAACCGCCTGTTGCGCCGGCTTTTTTTGCTGCTTCATAAATTTCTTCAATCAGGTTATTACTGATATTATGTGCCATGCGCCGTTTTTGTAAAAACCCAAAATCCAAAATTTCACCAAATTCATCCAATTGTCCTTTTAACAACGCTTCCTTCATTCTGCGGGCCTGCTCCTTTAATTGGTGCATGGCTTCGATGCTTTTTTCATTTTTAGTCTGAACATTTTTCACTTGTTCGTCAATGATGGCAGCACTTTCACGGCTTGTAGAAGTATAATAAAGGACCAGGTTGTTTTCTAATTCATGAAGGTATTCCGATTTTATTCGCAAGGGGTTTACAATTACTTTATCATCCGCATAAAATTCCATGAAATTGACTCCTCCAAACATAGCGGCGTATTGATCTTGTTTACCACCGGATAATTTTAAATCTTCCCTTTCAATCTGGAAGGCATAGTGTGCGATATCATAATCTCCAAGGGGAAGTTTTAACCATTCAACAAAAGCTCCTAAAATAGCCACAACTAGGGTAGAGGAGGTGCCCAATCCGGAACCCGCCGGTGCATCTACAAAAGTGGATAGCACAAATCCTCTTTCGGGTAGGTCAAAATCCTTCTTTACTCTGTTATACACGCCTTTTAATAAATCCAATGTGCCATCAATAGGAAGTTCGGAAAGGAGTTCAAAATTTTGTTCTTCTTTCCTGTCCATTGCCCGGAGAATTATTTTTTTCTCGGAAATCAGTTCAATATTTGCATAGGCAAAAAGTGAAAGGGTCGCATTTAATATGGCGCCACCAAAATGGTCGCTATACGGACTAACATCTGTGCCACCGCCAGCAAGTCCAATCCGCAATGGTGCTTTACTTCTGTATATCATAAAGGATAAATCTTTGAAATACCTGTTAATTCAATTTTTATTCGTGCGGAAATTAAGTTGAATTTTTCAAAGGTTTTGATAAAAGTATTAAAAAGATAAAAGGATGGTCACAGAGTTCATCAAGATTATCGGAATAATCAGACTGTCCATTTAGAGAATTGAAACGATTTCTTTTTTGAAAAATTTAAAAACGAACTGCCTTTCTTTAGGAGTTTTCTTCCAGAATGGCATCCGTCATTACTTTCCAGGTATACTTTTTCTTTTCTTCTTTTAAAAAAGGGATAAAGAAATTTTCTCCGAGAGAAAAATATTCAATGATTTTCTCTGCAATGTTTTCTGCATTTGGCTCGGCAATGAGACCTGCCTTTCTATCCGGTACTAGAGAAGGGAGCCCGCCTACATTTGTTACGATCATTGGAACTTCAAAATGGTAAGCAAGCGGAGTAACGCCGCTTTTAGTAGCACTTCTGTATGGTTGCACAACACAGTCTTATGCGCACAAATAATACTTGACCTCACTGTCTGAAATGAATTGCGTATGCAAGATCAAAGAAGGGTTAATATCCGGGTCATTCAATAATGTTTCGTAGTTTTTCTCATCTTCATAAAACTCACCAGCCACAAGCAGCCGAATATTTTTAACGCCGTACTCCAGGTTTAAAATTTTTATAGCATTGAGTAAAATATCCAGGCCTTTGTATTTGCGGATAAAGCCAAAAAAAAGAACGATATGTACATCGCCGGTAATGTTTAAATGTTGCCTGGCTTCCGTTTTACTGATTTTTGCCCCAAAATTATCATACAATGGATGTGGGACAAATTTGGCAGGTTTGTTTTTTGCAAACTCTTTTAAATCTTGCAATACTTTCTCACTCATGGTGATAAAGCGGTCTATTGGCTTTACAAAATACCTGGTGAAAACGGAATCTCCCGGTCTTTTTTCATGAGGAATAATATTATCTGCAATACACACAACTTGGGTGTGTTTGTTTTTTTTAACGATTCTCAAAATAGTTCCCAGACAAGGACCCATGAACGGAAGCCAGAATCTTACGACAATCACATCAGCTTTTATTTTTCTTAATTCATTTCCAATCTTCAGCCAGTTAAATGGATTGACAGAATTGATTTTTGCCTTGATAGGAATATTTGCCGGAGCAGGTTCTGAAGAAAATTGTGTGGTTCCCGGAAATAAAAAAGACGGATATTGATACGAGAAAGTATAAATCATTGTATCATGGCCTTCAGTAATGAATTCCTTTGCCAGCCGCTCATTGTAAGAAGCTAATCCACCGCGTAAGGGATGGGCAGGACCTATGAGGACAATTTTTTTCATTTCATCAATTTATGGACATCTGCTAAGAGCCAGAAGCTTTGAGCATTTTGTAAGTATAAAAATAATTTGAATTGAAGTAGCTGTATTACCCCGTTATTTTATCTTCTATTAAATAATGATTTCTATCTGAGCCATTTCTGGAGATTAATTCTCCGAGAAAGCCGGCAAGGAAAAGTTGGGTACCGATAATCATGGCAACGAGAGCTACAAAGAATAACGGACGTTGTGTAACGCCGGTTTGGTCGTAAAAGAATTTAGCGATCGTAATAAAAAGAAAAATACCAAATCCTAATATGAAGAAAAGAGTACCCCAAAGACCAAAAAAGTGCATTGGATTTTTTCGAAACTTTCCAACAAACATGATGGAAGCCAAATCGAGGAATCCATTTACAAACCGGTTCCAGCCAAATTTAGTAACTCCATATTTTCTGGGTTGATGAGAAACGACTTTTTCTCCAAAATTTTTAAAGCCAGACCATTTTGCCAACAAAGGAATGTAGCGATGCATTTCTCCATATACTTCAATACTCTTTACTACTTTCCTTTTGTACGCTTTTAATCCACAATTAAAGTCATGCAGATAAATTCCACTTGCTTTTCTTGTAGCGGCGTTAAATAATTTAGAAGGAATATTTTTTGCGATTTTGCTATCGTAGCGTTTTTTCTTCCATCCACTGACTATATCAAAATTTTCTTCCAAAACCATTCTGCGTAATTCCGGAATTTCATCCGGACTATCTTGTAAATCTGCATCCATCGTAATCACTACTTCGCCTTTTGCCATTTTAAATCCTTCATTAAGCGCTGCGGATTTGCCGTAATTACGTTGGAATTTAATTCCTTTTACAAGGTGATTTGTTTTATGCAAATCGCAAATAACTTCCCAGGAACGGTCATCACTACCATCATCCACCATGATAATTTCATAGGAATAATTATTTTCCAGCATGACGCGTCTTATCCAGGCTTCCAGTTCCGGCAAAGATTCTTCTTCATTAAAAAGCGGAATAACGATGGATAAATCCATTTTAATGGGTTGTATGATTTTAAAGAGTAATTGTTATAGAAATAGTACAGACGATTATGAAATTGTATTCACATCAGATAGTGGCACAGGTTGCTTTTTTGTAATAGCAGCCCCTACAAGTGCAGCTAATGTTCCAAAAAACATATAGCCGAGTAATGTGCCTCCGATGGTAAAGACCATAAAAAACTTCCGGGTTAAATTGATTGCTTGTTCTTTCTGTTCATCACTCATGGTATCCTGTTTATCCATTTCAGCTGCAGCAGCGTCAAGAGCACTTTCTTTTACCTCGGGAAATGTAAAAATAAAAACAACCACAAAAATGACCATGATAGCCGTAACCAAAGCGGATACTTTAAATCCATGAGTAAAGTAATTTCCAAAAGAGGAATTATAGTTGATTTGTTTTCCGTAAATACTTACAGATACAATAATACCAATAACAAATATTGCATAACCCAGCCATCCAAGCGCTGAATTACCGGCCATTCCTGTAAAGTAAGTGACAAGTGAAAGAACTATGAGGATCATAGCAATTGTCAATCCTTTGGAAGAGGTGGAAGTAATGGGTTGTTCCATTTTTAATTATTTAGTTAATAGAAATATATCAGACAAAAATAGCTTGTCTGCATTTAAAATCCCAATTGCTTTTCCCTTGAGTTCTTTTCCGACAAAAGCGTTATTTCTGCATTTGGATAAAATGTCTTTTTCTGTGAAGGTGTATTTCTTTTCGGGAACGTAGAATGTGAGTGAAGCTGTAAATCCTTCTTTTATTTCCGGTACGG